>JANWIU010000054.1 GCA_025449725.1 Pseudobdellovibrio sp. | reverse complement strand
CGGGCTGGCTCAGTGTGTTTACGCCGGCTATGGAAGTGGAAAGCAGGGCCTTGGCTTTGACGCAGATGTTTTTGCGTCACATAATAATTTGCTGCCGTTCAAGGGATATCAGGACGATCTCAGTGCTTCTCTATTTTTTAGTTATAATGATGGGCCACTTCGGCCGTTTCTTCGTTCGTTAACAACAAATTACTATTATGTGTTTCCGAATATGGATTCTCACGTCACCGATTACCGCACAGCAATAGGCGGAGGTTTCGATTACTTTTTAATGGATGTTTTGCGCTTCCGTTACATTCAGGAAAAAGTTGAAAACCGACTGGCAGATACTAAATATATTCAACACAGTTACGGATTTATCTATAATCAGTATCTGGAATTTTCACAGTTCGATATGAACAATTACCTTGAAACATTCTATATTCCAAAGTTTTCAGATAACTCTGCAGACACTTTTTTCCGAATGCAGTTATTAAAACCTTTTTATCTTTCTTACGACGAAAGGGCCTCTAATACCTTTTATCCGTTTGCGCAGTTTAAATCCAAGGTAAATGACGATGCGATCTTCGGAGTTTACGGTTCGAATGCAAGCGTCGGTATCGGGTACAAAATATATGTTTCTACTGAAGGCGGCGGAAACGGTTTTTCAGCTTTGTTCGAAGCAAATTCCGTTTTCTGGCAAAGCAAAGACTTCGAAGGAGACTGGGTGCAGGCACTGGCTGCAGTTCAGTGGGCCATATATTGAGGGGAACAACGTGACGTTGTTTAATGAAATTATAGATTTAAGTCTTCATGACCTGTGGATGTTGGGAACGGTATTCCTTTGCCTTTTAGTTATTTTGGATGATTTTTTTGTGGACTTACTGGCCTGGATCACCGGTGCAAAGCCAAAACAATTGGTTAAGTCAGAATTCAGCTACATGGAGACGCTTCCTCAAAAGAGAATGGCAATTCTGATCGCCAACTGGCACGAGGCAGAAGTGCTGGAACGAATGGTGACTGGTAACGTTAGACATATTGATTATAAAAATTATCAAATTCTTCTTGGTGTCTATCCGAATGATACCGAAACACTTGCGGCCGCGCGCAAGGCCGAAGCTAAACTTCCTAACGTAAAAGTTATCGTCAACACCAAAGACGGGCCCACTTCAAAAGGGCAAATGATAAATGAAATGGTGACTTACGTTTCTGCGGTTAACAATGACCCTAATCAAGAACCTTATGATTTGATCATCACGCACGACGCAGAGGATATTATTCATAAATATGCTTTGAAACTCATTAATCTGCGCGCTGAAAGATATGACTTTATTCAGATCCCGGTATTTTCATTGCCTACGCCGTTGAAAGAGTTGACTGCAGGAATTTACATTGATGAATTCACGGATTCGCACACTAAAAACATGCTGGTTCGAGACCGCTGCAGTGGAGGCGTGCCTTCTGCGGGAGTCGGCACTGCCGTTAGTAAAAAACTGGTTGCAGAACTTCTAGAGCTGCAGAACGGCCAGTTCCTGAAAGAAGAAACGCTAACCGAGGATTACTTCTTAGGAATGACTTGTTATGAACTGGGGGTGAAATCCCATTTTGCAGCTGAATACCTTTGCTATAATGATAAAAAAACCAACGGCGTTATACGAGACTATATTGCAACCAGGGAATTCTTTCCTCAAAAAATTAAGGCATCAGTTAAGCAGAAAACCCGCTGGACAATGGGAATTTGCCTGCAAGGAATTGAACAAGACCCGATAGAAAAGAAAACATTTTTCGGATCCTACTTTTTATGGCGCGACCGAAAAGGTTTATGGTGTGCTCCGCTTTTTGTTTCATCGCTGGTGTTTACGGTTTTTTTTATGGGCGCATTTTTTGAAACCGGCTACTGGCCGGAGCTGGATTCTTTTTATTTTAATACCTGGTTTATCAAACTGATGTGGGCCAATTTAATTTTGTCGGGAGTACGGCTAGTAGAGCGTATTGGCTTAGTCAATGAAGTCTATGGCTTACATGTGGCATCGCTTGTTCCTGTCAGATGGCTATTAGGAAATTTCATAAATAATGCAGCCACTTTTAATGCGGTTTACAAATGGACCGTTTCTAAAATTAACGGAGAACTGCCAAAGTGGTCCAAGACGGATCACATTATTCCTGTGGGCTTCGGCGATACCGTCGCACAGGAAATGCCCGCAACGGCAATGGCAACACAGTCGACTGAAGTACAAACAACTTAGGGAAGGAAGAAAAGAATGAAAAAAAAGACAATCATTTTTGTATTTGGAACGAGACCGGAGTTTATTAAAATGCTGCCGGTAATTCTGGAGGCAAAAAAGAATAAAAACATCAAAGCCGTGGCTTGTTCTACGGGCCAACACAAAGACATGCTTGAAAGCCTTTACAAAATGTTTGATTTTAAACCCGATATTGACTTCCGTTTAATGAAGTCTAATCAAGGTCTGTCCTACATGCATTCGGAAACTATGAATGGCATGAACACAGTGCTTGAAAATTTGAAACCTGACTGGGTCGTTGTACAAGGAGATACGACAACGGCTCACGCAGCAGCCATGGCCGCGTTTTATCAGAAGGTGCCGGTGGCTCACGTGGAAGCCGGGCTTCGAACTTATGATTTAAATGCCCCTTTTCCTGAAGAGTTAAACCGAAGAGCTATCGGACTTGTGGCCAAAGCCCATCTTTGCCCAACGAAAGAGGCAGCAGAAAACATTCGAAAAGAAAAAATCGATAAATCTTCTTACATAGAAATTACGGGAAATACCGGAATTGACACCTTAAACTTAGTAGCACAAAAAACAGAGGATTCCCCGGAACTTAAAAGATTATTTTCTGATGAATTTCACTACCTTAATGAAGAAAAATTTATTCTCTCGACTGTTCACCGCCGCGAAAGCTTCGGGGATCCGTTGCGTGATGTGCTTCGCGCTTTTTTAACGATTGTAAAATCACGCCCTATCAACATTTTGTGTCCGGTGCACCCGAACCCAAATGTAAAATCAATTGTAAATGAAATCTTTCAATCGCAGTTTGATAAAACGGTGTACTGGGCAGGTGAGAATAAAATTAAGCCGACCGGCAAAGGCGGAAAAATATTTTTAGTTAATCCGCTGGATTACCCTTCTTTGGTTTATGCAATGAAGAATAGTAGTTTTTTAATGACGGACTCCGGAGGCTTGCAAGAAGAAGGGCCAAGTTTCGCGAAAAAAATTCTGGTTCTTCGCGGCACAACAGAGCGCCCTGAAGGAGTGCATGCCGGCTTTTCAAAGTTGGTGGGTACCGATTACTATAAAATTGTGGAAGAGTCTTACCGTCTTATCGATAGTGATCAGCACTGGGCTGGAAGCATTCCGGTGAATCCTTATGGTGACGGCAAATCATCAGAACGGATTATGAATATTCTTTCTGAGGCCGCGCCAGAGTACAATATCTCTGACAGTTGGGTCTAATTCCAAGCTTGAAGTTCGTACAGAGGGGAAAAAGAAACGGAGGCTCAGGCCTCCGTTCTTTTTTTACGAAAATTTTAAAATAAATTTTCTAATCTCTGGAAAACGCAAGGGTAGCTAAGCATCCAATGACTGCGCCTACTGCTGCCGCAATTCCCGCACCCTGCGCCGGATTCTCTCTCACGAATTTACGGCCTTCTTCAATATATTCAGAAGATACATCCCGGATTTGTGTAGCCCATTCACCAACTTGACCGGAAACTTCAGACGAAGCCTCGTTTAAAGTTGATTTAGCTCTATTTATTGAAGAATTCACTGAAGATGGGACACTCTGGGATCTGCTGTTCATTGATGTTTCCATTTTTTTCTCTTTTCTTTCTTAAAAGGTTAGTTAGCTTTGGTGCAGTTAAGCTGATTAAGCTGTTCATTAAAATAGCAAGAGCTGCGCCAAATTTTTGATCAGCCGTGGCCTGTATTATGCTCTGTACAAATTGGGGCTGAAGGAAAATAAAAACAAACTCCCGTGAACTTCCAGAGGAGAAACTATGATTCAAGTTTTTTTGTTTTTAATGATCGGACTTATTGCAGGGTGGCTGGCGACCAATTTTGTTGAAGGAAGAGGGTACGGCGGAATCGGAGATGTTGTGATTGGAACAGTGGGTGCTTTCATCGGCAAGTTTATCTTTGATCTCGTAGGTCTTACGTTTCGCGGTTTTTGGGGTAATGTATTTGTTTCCGTCGTGGGAGCTGTACTTTTTTTACATATCGTTAACTTTTTAACCGGCGACCGAACTGTAAGTTCGTGACGCGCGGCGCTTCCTAGACCCGTCCCTGTTTATTACCTACTATCTCCGTAAAATACGGAGACACTATGAGCGACTCGCGGCTGAAGCGAATTCTGACTCCCACCGTGATGATCGCGGCCCTGGGATATTTTGTAGATTTATTTGATATTACTCTTTTTGGTGTGGTTCGAAGCGCATCGCTTAAAGCGCTTGGTTATACTTCGACGGAAGATCTTATTAATATCGGAGTCAGGCTTTATAATTTCCAAATGGGCGGGATGCTGATTGGCGGGCTTCTTTGGGGAATCATCGGCGATAAAAAAGGCCGTCACATCGTTCTTTACAGTTCTATTTTTATGTATTCAGCAGCGAATATTCTTAACGCCTTCGTGACTGATATTACACAATATGAAGTTTTGCGGTTTTTAGCAGGTGTAGGTTTGGCCGGAGAACTGGGCGCGGCCGTGACAATGGTTTCAGAATCACTAAGCAAAGAAGACCGCGGTTACGCAACGACGTTGGTGGCGACGCTTGGAATGTTGGGAAGCTTAAGTGCGGCCTTAGTCGGAAAATATTTTGAATGGAATCACGCTTACCTTGTTGGTGGCGGATTAGGTCTGCTTTTGCTGGCGGCACGCTTTAGAAGTTTTGATTCTGAAATGTTTAAAAATTTACAGAAGAAAAACATCAAGCGCGGCAATCTGTTGCTGTTGCTGCAACCAGCGAGAGCCCTTAGATACTTAAGTTCGGTAGTGGTAGGAGTGCCAATCTATTTTATTACGGCGATATTGCTGACGTTAGCGCCTGAAGTAACGGCTTCTCTGAAGTTGACCGGTCCTGTTACCGCAGCTGATGCGTTGATTTATGGTTCGATTGGGCTGGCTTTAGGAGATTTGGCAAGTGGTCTGATATCGCAAAAATTAAAAAGCAGAAAAAAAGCGATTTCATTATTTTTACTTCTCGCACTTGGCACAATTATTACCTACACGCAATCAACGGGTGCAAGCCCGCAATTTATTTTGTTTCTATGTTTGTTGTTGGGTACTGCTGCAGGTTACTGGGCTGTACTTGTTACAACGGCAGCAGAACAATTCGGAACTGATATTCGCTCAACAGTGGCAACGAGTGTTCCTAACTTTGTGCGTGGATCAGGAATATTGATTGCGTCGGGGTTTTTAGTTCTAAAAACTCACTACACAATTATTCAAAGTGTTTTGTTCATGGCAGCCGGGGTATTCGGATTGGCCTTTATTTCTTTGGCTATCTTAAAAGAGACCTATGGGAAGGATCTCGATTACACAGAGGACACGCAGGCGTAAATGAAGGTACTTTTACTTTTTTTATTTTCAACTTCCGTTTTTGCAGCGAATTTACAAAAAGGAACATTCACCAGTTCTTCGGGAAGCCGGGACTATTATTTTTATGTTCCTGCCAATTTAAATCAAGAGCCACGTCCTATGGTGGTGGCGCTTCATGGTTGTACACAAACAGCCCTTGAATTTTCTGCGCAAAGCGGCTTTACGGACTTGGCAGAAAAATACGGATTCATCGTCGTCTATCCGGAACAGGCTTCTGCCAATAACATCTTTAAATGTTGGAACTGGTTCAAGCCGGAAAATCAATTGCGAAACGGTGGCGAGGTCGCGATTATTACCGGGTTAACCACTAAGTTAGCCCGCGAAAATAATGTTGATAGTGACAGGTTATTTATTGTGGGCCTTTCAGCCGGTGCGGCTACCGCTGCCAATGTTTTTGCGTGCCATTCCGATCTTTTTAGCGGAGTGGGTGTCCATTCCGGCGTTGAATATCACGCAGCCACAACGGATACGGAAGCGCAGCAAGCCATGAAGAACGGATCTTCGCAGAATCTATCTGAAAGCGCACTTGCGGCCATTAAATGCGGCGGCCCGCAGGCGCGGATGGGGCGTGTAGTGATTGTTCATGGAAGCGAAGATAACGTTGTGAATCCGGTAAACGCGGGGCGTGTGGCCACTCAGTTTACTAAAATACATGATTTGCTTGATGATGGAATCGAAAACGGCACTCATTCGTTGTCCGTAATCACTTCGAAGGCAGGACTTGTCCCCAATGGTTACCGCTATCAGATTGATAATTACGGCAGTTCAGCAGGAACTGAATGGATCAGCAATGTCACGGTATTTGGAATGAAGCACGCGTGGAGCGGGGCCCACAGCAAGGGTCAGTACGCAGACATCAAAGGCCCTGATGCGGCTGAGATAATTTGGAATTTTTTAACAAAATAAAAACGCATCGTATATTCGGAAATAGTGCAGTGGCATGAGGTATGCTTCTTCTCTTTATATCTAAAGGAGAGTGAAGCATGGGTAAACAAACAGAATCAGAAAAAAACGAAAATGAAGAAGAAGTTCCAATGGATCCGTTGACGCCTCAAGCGCCTTCAAAAAATTCAGATTCAGTTAAGAAGAAGCCG
>JANWIU010000053.1 GCA_025449725.1 Pseudobdellovibrio sp. | reverse complement strand
TTTCATTTGCATTTGGTTGGCCTGTTTCATCAATCCGGCCATTCCGCCCATCATACCCTTCATAGGATATCTCCTCTTTTTTAGTCCGAGATTACTCGGACTTCTTAATCAGTTTAATTTCACCTTTAAAAACTTCTTTTGCTTTCAGTATGAGAGGATCCGTTTGCCACTTTTCCATCAGTTTTTCTTCGGCCTGAACTACTTTCTTCTGAGCCAAGGTAGAAGCGCTCTCTCCGATGGCAACTGAGCCGGCAGCCGCACTGCTTTTAAGCACTTCAAAAGTGTAGCCCTGACCCATCTCTGAATCAATAAATCCTTGCAGTTTTTGGCGCATTTCCGGCGTCTGTAACTGGGAAGCTAAAAAAGCGAAGCTCTGTGGCGGTTGCAGTGTAATTTTTAGATTTTCGCATCCCAAAAATAAAAGATTTTCAACTTGTGCACCAAAAAATGCATCCTTGGCTTTTACTTTTTGAACTAAACCAAGCCAACTTTCGGAATCTAAAGTTTGTGGAGGGGATTTTTTAACGGGAGCAGAAGTCTGAGGAGCTGCTGGCCCCACTGATTGCTGGTGAGGGGCAAGCCCCTCACCGTGCTTTGGGGATAACACCGCCGTTTGTTTTACTGTGGCAGCACCGTTGGCAACCGCGTGAGCAGGAGAAGCAGAAGCTGAAACAGGAACGCCAGCAGCGAAATTTTGTAAGTCAACTAGTCGCGGAGCCTGCGCCATACGAAGAAGTGCCACTTCGAAAACCATTTGCACATCATCAGAATATTTCAGATCGGTCATAGCTTTCAGCAACATATCAAAAAGCATGTGCAATTCGCCGTAAGAATGAGAACTGTTTTTAGTAATCAATGTTGCGATTTCATCATCCGGCAGATCAATCATGTCGGTCGCGGTAGCGTCAGTTTTAAGAAGCAAACTGTGACGAACCAGTTTAGACAAATCTTCAAGCACCAGCATCGGATTTTGCCCTGAAGTGCTGAAGCGCTCTAATAATTTAACCAGTTCAGCAGGTTTGCGCCCGATCAGGCAGTCAAAAACTTCGAATACCAAAGTACGCTCGGTTAAACCCAGCACTTGGATTACTTGCAGCTCTGTCAGCTGAGCATCGGTAAAGCTGATTACCTGATCAAGTAGGCTTAAGCTGTCACGCATAGAGCCTTCGCCTTGTTTGGCGATTAGCCATAGCGCGGAAGCTTCAGCAGGAATTTTTTCTGCTTCACAAATTTTTTGTAAGTGTTCAGCAACTTGTTTAAGAGGAATGCGTCTGAAGTCAAATCGCTGGCATCTGGAAAGTATCGTTTGCGGAATTTTATGAACTTCGGTTGTGGCCAGCATAAACACAACGTGTGCAGGCGGCTCTTCCAAAGTTTTCAACAACGCATTGAAAGCGCTGTTCGACAACATATGAACTTCGTCGATAATAAAGATTTTATATTTACCTGATGATGGAGCAAACATGACGTTGTCACGCAAATCGCGGATCGCATCGACACCGTTGTTGGAGGCTCCATCGATTTCAATGACATCAACAGAACGGCCAGCGGTGATCTCCATGCAGTTTGAACATTTATTACAAGGAGTAAAATTAACCGGGTTTTCGCATCTTAAGGTTTTTGCAAGAATTCGCGCGGAAGAAGTTTTTCCTGTACCGCGAAGGCCGGTGAACAACAGCGCGTGTGGAAGGCGGTTGTTCTTAAGCGCATTACTGATCGTTTGAGTAATATGATTTTGCCCGACCATCTGGTCGAAAGATTGCGGCCGGTATTTTCTGGCAATCACTTGGTAAGACAAAAAATTTTCCCCTCAAAAACAAGTCGGGCTGTAAGCGCACCAACTAAAATAAAAGGGGCTGAGCACCCCGTATCGCAAAGCTCGCTAAACACCGTTGCTTCCTTCCGGACCTAGCGGATTCAATAGCAAGTCAGTCGTACGGGACCCAGCCCTCAAATGGTGTAACTTATAGAGTGAAAACTAGCAGTGAATAACACTCAGGGTCATGCGGTGATTTCACAGCAAAAAATTCGAGACGTGTTTGATAGGCGCATTTTGAAAACGTTGTCTAATCCATGTATAGGGTTTTTGGGCTTTGAACTGTCTTAAAGTGAGACAATTAGTGAAAAATTTTTCCTATCTCTACTAAAATCGATTTGGGGCTGAAAAATCGTCTTGGCCTTTTTTTTGGATAAAAGTCCCTTGAATAGGAGACTTTTTATGAAACCAACGATTTCAAAGGCACTCGTGTGCGGTATTTTAGCTTCGAGCTTCATCATTATTAACTGTCAGAAGGCGCCAAGCCGTGGAGTTAAAGCAGATGGTGGTGGTAATAATAAAGTCACTCAAGCTGCTGTTTTACCTACTTGTAATGAAGCCGCAATTGCAGCAAGAGAAGCACGCAAATCTCTAGTTAAAGAAATTAAAGATGTAGTTGACGCTCAAGCAGTAGCGGGCGCGACGGCATTATCTGATGATAAAAAAGTTGAGTTAAATGAAAAAACGGATTCATTGTCTGAAAAATCTTCTGACTTAATTCAAAAGATTCGCTCACTAGGCGCGAACGGCGCACCGGCTGAGGGTTGCAAAATTGTTGGAACTCAAGCTCAAGGTGAAGTTAAAGTTATGGTTGCAGAAATAATTACTGAAGACCGTGAGTTGGCAGGTAAAGTCTCTCAATTGACTGGTCAGTCAAACGCCATCTTAGACCGTGCTGCACGCATGTTAGAAGCCGGTAAAGAAAGAATAATTAAAGCTGCGTTGGCAGAATTAATGTCGAACAAAACTGCGATCAACGGAGAAAAAGCAGTTTCTGAAGGCCAAATTCTTTCTAAAGAAAATTATGCACCGATCAAAGCCAATAAAGATAAAACATCTTGTGTTATGACTTCAGCTTCTGAATCGACAATTGCAGCAGATGCAAAAGCAAAGATTTTAAGTATCTCTTCTGCTCGCGTAGATGCAGCTTCTCAAAGATCAATGATCGACATCAGCTTTGAAATCAAAGGTGAAGGTGCAGCTAGTAGCGTTGCAGGTTTCTCATGTGCAATAGCACAAAACAAAGATAACGCCGAAGAATTAACTGCGGCATTCGGAGATTTATTAGCTCTGCCTTCAGCGGCACCGGCTCCTGCACCTGCTCCGGCCCCTGCACCAGAACCGGCTCCAGCACCTGCACCTGCAGCGGAACCAGCTCCGGCTCCAGCGCCTGCGACGGAACCAGCTCCAGCACCGGCTCCTGCAACAGAGCCGGCACCAGCACCAGCGCCTGCGACGGAACCTGCTCCGGCTCCAGCTCCTGCACCAGAACCAGCACCGGCTCCAGCGCCACAAGTAACGACACAACAAGTTCAAGAAGCTGAAGCTTTGAATGCGCTTGTTCAAAGATTAAATCAAAGTAACTAAAAAATTTAAGGTAAGAGTAAGTTATGAAGCCAACTTCTATGCTAAAAAAAATCGGAATAGCAGGAATGTTGGCTTCTTGCATTTTTTTGGTTAACTGCAGCCAGGCTAAAGACGATACCAAAACCAAACTTGCAGAAAAGCTGGCGTTAGAAAACATGCTGCCGTCCTGTTCTGATGAAGTCATGCAGTTGCTGAAGCAGCGAAGTACTTTGTTCGGCTCCATCCGCGAAATACTGGCTGGCCCGCTTGATGATGCGCAAAAGTTGAAACTGCAAACTTTTATCGATGAAATTTACAATAAATCCACGGCGATTATGACAAAAG
The DNA here is from genome assembly GCA_025449725.1 of Pseudobdellovibrio sp. Lineage (GTDB taxonomy): Bacteria > Bdellovibrionota > Bdellovibrionia > Bdellovibrionales > Bdellovibrionaceae > Pseudobdellovibrio. Next base: position 3,897 of record JANWIU010000053.1, on the reverse strand, counting down.
TGAGATCTTCAAAGGTGGCAGGCTTTCCTGCAACCGGTTGCTCTTTCAAAGAAAATGAAGCTGAAATAAAATACCAGTTATCGGTTATTAAAACAGAAGATTTGGCTCTGGCCAAAAGAGTCTCTGAAGCGAATGACAAAAAGCAAAACGAAATTTTAAAAAACACTCGTCCTGTATGGAAAGCCGGCGATAAGCTGACACCTTCTTCGGAATTGGCCGAATTTCTTTCAAACGAAACCTTTATCAACGGTAAAAGAATAATTCATCACGGTAAAGTTGCTAACGGTGGCAGAGACTTTTTGTTTCTGAAAAGCAAAACTTCTGAGTCCATTTGTGTTTCTGTAACTTTAGACGGCCAAGGTTTTACTTCGGAAGATACTCTGGAGATTGTGAATGTGACTCCGCGTTTGGATAATACATCCAGAATCATTCAGGATTTATCGCTTTTTGCCAATTCGATTTCCGGCAAACGAAGTTTGCTGTTAAGTTGTATTTTGCCGGATGGATCGGATCTCAACGATGCAATGGTTGATACTTTTGGGAATCTCTTAGTAAAACAGGAGCCACCGCAATGAAGCCTCAATCTAAAAATTTATTTTTAATGGCAGGTTTGTTGGCGTCACTTGTTTTTTTGGTTAACTGCAACAGTGACACGGCCCGGTCGATTAAAGCGGCGATGCCGGTAAAAAAATTAGACTCGACAAAATTTCCTCCTTGTACCGGGGAAATCATGACGGCTATTACCGGCCGCCAAAAGATCGTTGAAGACTTAAATAAAAAAATTAAAGAATTCGAAGGTCATGATTTAACTTCAGCAGAAAAGACAGCTCTCAATACCTTGGCTGACAATTTAAAGAATAAATTTAATGACGTGTTGAAAGCTATCCATGGTCTTAAGGGAGCTCCTGAAGGCTGCAACTCTGTAAATTCTGAAAACAAAAAAACACCTTATGCGTTAGAGACTATGAGAGCCGAAAACCTCAGCCTCGGTAGACGCGTAACGAAACTAACAGGCCAGACCAATATTCTATTAAGTTCAAGTGAAGATGATGAAGCTTCCATAATTGAGCAGCAGTCTTATACGATAAAAAAAGAGTTGGCTGATCTGATGACACGAAGAAAAGTGGATGCGCTGTATATCGTTGCAGGTAAAGTGCGCGAAGGTAATTTGGATGCCATTAAAGCTTTAGGAACTGATCCAGCGAATGAATATTGTTATTTAAATTCGAGTTCAGAAGAAGTGTCACATTCTGAAGACTACCGAGTTTTGAAATTGAGTTCAGCTCTTGCGGATGATGAAAAGTCTGTTGTCACAAGAGTGATCTTAGTTGCCGAAGAAGGTTATCTGAACTCTTTCATATGTTCTACAAAACCCGGTTCTGACATTCCGAAAAAAGTCAGAAGCGTTTTTGGCGATTTATTGAAATTAAAAAACGGCGTGGGCTCTCAGCGCGAGCTTAATCTTGAAGATTAATTCTTACTAGAACTGAAACGAGATTTTTTCTAAGTTTTCGGTTTCTTCTGCCCAATACGAATAACTTCCAAAATCAGGGAATAATCTCGGAAAGCTGGGATCATCCCACCGGGTCATAATCCAAATTGCGTAATTGATAATTCTATAACCCCGTAGCAGAGGAATCAGCTCCAGTTGCTCATAGGGAAACTCTCGAAGTTCGCTGTAGGCATTGATCAAAGTGTTGAATTCCGGGCTGTCGGTATCAGCGCTGGGCATTAGCATCCAAAAGTCTTGAACTTCAGGCCCGTTGATCATGTCATCAAAATCCACAATGATAAATTCCTGCTGTGAATCTTCTAAAATGTTTCCCCGGTGTAAGTCGCCGTGAAGGCGAATGAAGTTATAATCGGGTAAAGAGTCATCCAAGGCTTCAAATATTTTTAGCGCAGCGACTTCGTAACGGCCAGAGACTTCCGGCGATACTTGCCGAAGAAGTTTTTCTAACAACGGCCATCTGTCATCGTTAGAGGGCCCGATCGTCGCGCGGTTTAATGCTCTTTTTCTAGAGCCCACATTGTGAAGCCGCGCCAGCCAACGCCCCAGTTTTTTAAATTGCGGTTCATTAATTTCTTGCAGCAAACGGCCGCGTACCTTTTCAAAGAAGGCATAGTAAATTCCATCAGCTTCGCCGATGGTGTTTCCGGAATTAATATCTAAAGCACAGGCGACTCCGATTTGTTCTGATTTTAATTCTGAAATAAAACTGTGTTCGTCTAACAAAGTTTCAGCGCTCCATCTGCCAGGGCGGTAAAATTTTGAAATGACGGAATCGCCTGAAGTCAGCTTCACATCAAAAACGCGGTTCTCGTAAGAATTAAGTTGGGTCATTTCGCCGGTAACATGAAAGCCATGTTTTTCAGCAACATCCAAAATCAAATTCGGATCCAGATTATAAAAGCCTTTGGAGTTACTCATAGATGTTAATACGTACTACAACATCAGTTTGATGTCAGCTTGACCCCGAAATTGAAAAAATAAAAAGGCACAACCGTTGCTTTTAAGATTACCGACGACTTACAGAAATGATCTGCAGCAGGGGGACATGAATGCAGTTTAAGAATTTTTCGAATGCTATTTTGTTAGTTATATCAATGAGTTCGATGGCCAGCGCCCATTTGATTCCGGGCCCACCGGGGGGTGGAGGCCGTCCTTATCCTTATCCGGGCTCTGGTGGCGGGTTGAGCCCAGCTCCGCATCCGGGTCATCCCCATGGACCGCCTCCGGGTTTGCAACCGCGGCCACCACGGCCAATGCCGCCGATGCCTCCGCGCCCTTTACCACCGAGACCGTTGCCTCCACGGCCACCGGCTCCTCCTTATTATCCTCCGCAGCCGCCTCCGAATTATCCGCCGAATCCTGGCTACGGGACAGAGCTGAAGCGCATTTACTTAAATAGACAAGTCGTTAATGAAACCATCGATCTTCGCGCTTATGCAGGGCTTGGTTACAACTATTCAGGTGCAGAGATCGTCAGTGTGAGAGCAAACGTGCGTTCTTCAGGTTACAGAACTATTGCGCAACTGCAGGTCGACGGGCGAATCGTCGCAACCCAAATGGATGCAAGTAATAACATAGTTCTTTATCCGCAAAGCAGAGTTCTTTTAGATCAGTCAGCACGAAACGTGATGTTGGTTCTCAGCGGTAGTGTTTACGTAGATACCATTGACATAGAAGTCAGAGGCGGCGGTTACCAACAACCTGGCGGCAATGTTGATATTCCGGTTTACCGATCTGTATTTGGAAACGACCGAATTGATTTAACTTCGCTGGTTGATCTTTCCCGTTACCGCGGGTTGCGAATTCAGCAAGTGATCGTGACAGCGACTGCAAGATACGGAAGTGCGGCGGTCAGTTTACTGATTAATGGTTTTAATGCCGGTAATCTGCAATTCACAGGCGGCTATTCACAGCGCCAAGATCTTTGGTTGAGTGGTCAGCCGATGATCGGCAGCGGTGCTGACAGCCTGGTGTTGTACACATCCGGCGACATGACTGTTGAAAATGTAACGTTAGTTGTGCGGTAAGCGCGCAAATTTTTTTTACGAAATAGTTTGTCAAAGAGTGCGCCTCATATAAGACTCAAAATAGAGGCGCTTTTTTTGTACCAAAAATGAGGTTGAAATGGAAACACAGTTAAATCAAACATTAGACAATTCAAAGACTTCGCACGCCATGCCAATGCTTTCAGACTATATGGATTACCGCCTGTTTTTGGCTGATTTTTACCATGCAAAGAAGGCGCAAACCCGGCTTTCAATTCGCCCTTATACTTACTCGATTTTTTCTGCCTCGGCAGTCATTAATTCTCCGAATTATTTAAAACTTATCATCGACGCGAAACGCATTGTGTCTCTAGATATGGTCGGCAAATTTGCGTAGGC
>JANWIU010000052.1 GCA_025449725.1 Pseudobdellovibrio sp. | reverse complement strand
CCGATTGTACCGCCCATGTTTCTATAAAAAGCCACTGCGTCTTTCATGCTGTCCACGTAATACATCGTTCCGTATGCCGATTTCATTCTTTGTCCTTTGTTATGATCTATTCATTACTACATTTTCAGACTGATAACGAGAAGATCTAACACAGGCAGCTATTCTTTAAAGTAATTAAACGCAGTCCGGTAATTCTGGACTACAGCATGTAGCTCCTCTACCTTACTGTGATTCAGTCCATTAACTATCAGGAGGTCATATGGCATTAAGAATTGGCGATATCGCGCCGGATTTCACACAAGAATCCACAGAAGGCACGATTTCATTTCACAAATGGTTAGGCAACAGCTGGGGCATTTTATTCTCTCATCCTCGCGACTTCACTCCGGTGTGCACAACTGAATTAGGCGAAGTTTCTAAATTAAAAGGCGAATTCGATAAACGTGGCGTAAAAGTTATCGGCCTCAGTGTTGATCCTTTATCTGACCATGTTAAATGGGTTGGAGACATCGGCGAAACTCAAGGTTGCGCTTTGAACTTTCCATTATTGGCTGACGCTGATAAAAAAGTTTCTAATTTGTACGATATGATTCACCCAAATGCGAACGATACCTTCACAGTACGTTCAGTGTTTGTAATCGATCCGAACAAAAAAGTACGTTTGATCATTACTTACCCTGCAAGTACCGGCCGAAATTTCGTAGAGATCCTGCGCACTATCGATTCATTGCAACTGACAGACAATTACAAAGTGGCAACTCCAGTTAACTGGAAAGACGGTCAGGATGTAATTATCGTTCCGTCATTGAAGGACGAAGACGAAATTAAACGCTTGTTCCCTAAAGGTTACAAAGCGGTTAAGCCTTACCTGCGCATTACTCCGCAGCCTAATAAGTAGTAGCGGCGAGCTACCGAAGGTAGTTCGATGCTGCTTTTGATTTTTTGAAAAGATTTAAACTTTGAGGCCGGAATTCTGAAATTAATTATTTACAGGATTCCGGCCTTAACGTTTAATGGGGCCTAAGAGGTTCCCGATGTCTGAAAGTCTCCATCTTTGGTTCGAATACATTCTTAGATTTTCGCATTTGGTTGCAGGAATTGCCTGGATCGGAAGTTCCTTCTATTTTATCTGGCTGGACAGCGCCTTTGTTCCCCCTGAAACCGCAAAACGGAATGTCGATGGTGAACTTTTTATGGTTCACGGTGGTTTTTATTACCAGGTAGAAAAACGTAAGATATTCCCGGGAGAGCTACCGAAGGTTTTACACTGGTTCAAGTGGGAAGCTACTTTAACCTGGATCACCGGCTTTGCCCTTTTAATTGCCGTTTACTATATTAACGGTGCTACCTTGTTAATCGACCAACAGGTCATGAAGCTGACGCAACTGCAGGCTGTAGGGTTAAGTCTTGGCCTCGCAACTGCGGGCTGGTTTATTTATGATTTTATCTGGCATAAAATTCCAAACAAAATTTTTAATGTAATCGCTTCGCTCGTTTTGCTGGTTCTTATCATTTTTATCAACCCGCGGACCTTTAGCGGTCGTGGTGCTTTTATCCAAACCGGATTCATGATGGGCAGCATGATGTTATTGAATGTTTGGGTCAGAATCCTTCCTGGCCAAAAAAAGATGGTTGAAGATGCTCAAGCCGGAAAAGTTCCCGATTATTCATTCAGTGCAAAGGCAAAAATTAGATCTGTTCACAATACGTATTTTATTTTTCCTGTTCTTTTTATCATGCTCAGCAATCATTACTCAGTAGCCTATCGCCCAGCACAGAATGCGCTGCATTTACTGTTGCTTTCAGTTTCGGGTGCCATGGTTCGCCACGCGATGGTGACGAACAAACCTATCGAACGCTGGACGCTGGCGCCTGCAGCAATAGGTATCGCTGCATTGGTTTTTGTAACTGCAGAAAGTTTTTCTAAATCCGGAAGTCCCGCGGCAAACGAAGTCAGTTTCGAACAAGTACAACCGGTCTTTCAGGCCCGTTGTATTTCATGTCATGCAGTGAAGCCAACTGATGATGTTATTCGTGAGACCCCTAAAGGCGTTGCGCTAGAAAACGAATCGCAGATTCGCCAGCATTTGCCGAAGATTCTTGAAATGGCTGTCGTGGCTAAATCAATGCCGTTAGGAAATAAAACCAACATGACCGATGAAGAGCGCCAACTGATTGGTGCATGGGTGCAAAAGCAGCTAACTGTTAGTCAGTAGCTGATCCGACCCTTCCTTAGCACTTTTCGGGGTTGATAAGGAATTAGTCCGAATGACTCGAGAGCATTTTGAATGACATATTTTTTAACTGTTAAAAATTCTTTTCCCCAGCTTACAATTCTTGAGTACAGCCTGCTTAGCCAAAATTTATTTATCCCGCTGATACCTCCTTCTAGAGGAAATCTACGCAATATTTCCTGCGCAATATGTCCTGCAACAACTCTAAAAAAGTTTTGAAGATCAGTTCGAGAACTGCCTTTAATTAACAAATGAATATGATTATAAACAATGGCGATTTCATAAACCCGAACATTGAATCTTTTTTTTGCATTTAAAATAATTCGTTAAATCAACTGGCGATGCTTAGTTAGAGCTCTCTGACCTATAGCCAATTCGGATTTTAAGACTAAGTGAATGGGAGCTTTTGTACTAAGAGGTCTGCGATTCTTACGCTTTCCGGTTGAAATTGAACCACCGTGCTCTTTTTTAAATGAGGTTGGTCTAAAAAAATTAAGTTGCTGCATATTTTTGTCCGTAGTTTTATTTTTTTTGCTTTTAACTATCTATAGATATTTACTTTTAACTATCTTAAAAGTTTGCAAACTCTGTCCCTTGCGGGCGGTGCCTTAGAATTCAATTAAAGTCCGCCTCACGACTTATAGCGAATTCATCGGAAGCGGCCGGATGCTTATTCCAAGTTGGCATGCTCATGGTTATAAACTGTCTTAACCTCAGATCGCTACGCTTACGGGCGGTGCCCCTGAAGGTGTGAATCAACTAAGAGCAGGAGCCTCAGCGATACTAACTGAATGAATTAAATGCGATTAATGAGTATGAACCAAATGAGATTAAAGACTGCTGTCGGCGCATAGGTGCAGCGGCAAATGTCTGCGAATCAATTATCCGCTGCTAGTAGATTTCGATTCTATTAATGCCGCCGTCCGGAATGGTAACGACTTTAACTTGTGAAAAAATCCCGGAAGAAGAAACAACAAATTCTTTTTTATTCCCCGCAAATGCTTTTACATTCGTAGGCTTCACAAGCTGCTGCCATTTACCATCACTACCTAAACCTTCAATTTGTATTTCGCGGGGATTGTTGTTAACAAAAAATGAAAAATCCAACACAATTCTTCTGACTAAAGAAGGCTGTGCCAATTGAACGGTAACGCTTTCACTGTGGCCTGCAACCCGGCTTCGCGCTGATTCCATTCCGTCAAACATATGAATCGGCGGAAACGGTGATATCACCTGAGCCGCCGGCCCGTAATGTTCATTAGTGGCATTTACAACTTTGGCACCGAATGCCAGGCCAGCCAGATTAACAGGGCGGGATTTCTCGGAAAGTATTTTTATATTTCTCTTTACGGCAGAGTCTTTCACCGCATAATTCAGGCTCAATGGCTTTTTGGCTTTCGGAATTTCATCTGAAAAGCGCGTGCACTTGGCTGATGAAAGTTCTTGAAATTGCTGTTCAGCAAAGTCCGGAAGAGATTCATACAATCCCACGCGTGATAAGCCACCATCCGGAAACATATCAATTTTTATGCGCTTCACTTGCGAAACCACTTCAGGCAATTGAATATTTATGAAACCATGACCCACCATTTGGGTCTTTGGAAGCACCTCGTGCCATTCAAATGCTTCAGCTTTGCTGGCGGAAATACGTACGTACTGCGCCTGATTGCCGTCATGAAACTTAGTTGAGAGATGCACAAAGCCAATATCAGAAGCTTGCGGGAGCTCCAGCACAACTGAATCGAATTCAAGAGGGTTGTGTCGTGCACTTTCCCAACTGTCCATTATTTTTCCCTGCTTACCGAACAATTCAGGTTCAAACACCGGCAAGTACCGGCTGATCATATTTTCTGCCCTGGCAAATTTTTGATTGGTTACTGAAACGATTTTCGCATCTGTCAGCAAATTATAATCCGCCAAAGGATCTAGCGGGCCTTTGTTTGCAATTTCTTCAGGTAGTGTCGGCTTAAAGGCCTCAAAGATAAGTTTCTTGTAACCTAAATTTACGATTTGTTCTTGCTGAATATTTTTGAAATCAAATTGTGAATGAAATTTGGAAAAATCAATTCCTTCAACGTTGAGCTCTTTTAGAATTTCCTGTGCTGCTTCTGCGATAAATAAAACACCGCTGTTGTCTGCGTTACATAATACGACTAAGCCATCACCTTTATTCGGCCCACTGAAGCAGTGAATGAAAAGACAACGAAAGCCTTCGTTGGCACCCTGATGCAATGCCAATTTGTTATCACCGCATTCAGCAACGAAAACTCCAAGGCCCATATCACAGCCCATAAAGTCGCGGCACCCTTTATCAGTGCCGTGAAGCATTTCAACAGCTGTATCGTGAGATATTCCGCCGGTTGCGGTTACAGAATTAAAGCCTTCCGTTAATGCTTTCAGAAACCGCGCCATTCCGCGCGCAGTTCCCATGGCTCCTGCAGCAAAGGAAGGGAACGCCAGTCTTCCGCCTTCGACTTCCTTGCCATTATCAAAATATCCGGATGCGTATTTTAATCCTGGTAAATCAGTCTGTTCAAAACTTAACTCAGTTGTTTGCAACTTTCCGAAGAATCCGTTTGCGATTTCTTTTGCAGGTTTTTTTTCGATTAGTTCAAGCAAATGTTCTAAAACTAAAAACCCGCCGCCGGAATAATGAAATTCTGTTCCAGGTGCGGCTATAGCATCAACTTTTGAATACTTCAGAACAGAATGCCCGCCAACGAGCTCCGCAATCGGCGGCAATTGGCCTAAGGGTGCGCCATTCACGTAATGCATGTTCAAGGCAGCGTGGCTCATAAGATGCTTTAATAAAACAGAATTTCCCCAGTTCGAATTTTCAATGCGAAAGTTAGATCCATATTCTTTCAGTAAAGTATTAACAGGAGTGTCCAGTGAAATGTTTTTAGATCTGAAGTACTCAATGCTGAAGGCGGCAGCCAGCGGCTTACTTAGCGACGCCAATTGATAACGGTTGTCCTGATGACCTAACTGCAAATTCTGAATAAGACCGTTTTGGCTAATGGCAATGTCGGCCGAATTTACTTTATATTTTTTTTTTAAGGTTTCCAGCGTATCGCCTAATTTATTCAAAGGCTTTTCGCGTAAGCGTTTAAGTGTTATCGCCCAAAGGGCCGCTTTGGCGTTTTGCAATTCTGTTTCGGCGGAATTTATAAGTCGCTCTTGCAGCGCTGCCAGCAGTTCACTTCCGGTTTTACCTTGTGCGGAAATCAAAAATTTTACCCCGAACTTGTCCAGGTAACGCCGGCCCCAGTCTTTTAGTTCGATTTTGATATTTTCTGACTCATTAAATACAAGTGCCTGCTCTTTTACGGCAAAACCGTCCAGCGTTTTTTTACCTTCGCCGATATTCCCGTGAAAATATGCGGCTTCTTTTACTTCATCAATATTAAAACCGAAAACCAGATTTTCTGCCTTTTTAAAGTCTGTCACCAAATCTTCTGCCATTGCCGCTGCAAATTTTTCGCAGCCACAGGCTTCGAAGTAATGCATATAGCGTTTAATGTATGGGCTCAGTGCAAATTTTTCCGGATCGATTTCAGAAAGTGCCGCAAGAGGGTCAGCTGAATTGCGGATCGATTCGATAGTAAAAGGAATCAAAAGTTCAGTTGCAAATTCTACCGGTTTTTTAGCGGTCATAAGTTGCACCATCAAATGAAGTGCAACCGGGTACCACTTTTCAGTAGCGGAATTCCATTTTACCTGAACTATTTTTTGATCATCCGAAAGATCTTTTCGAATAAAGTGATATTCTTCAAACGCAATTTCTAAAAATTCTTCAACTGTGAAGCGGCCGTGGTAAAGTTCATGCCAAACTTCCCAGCGTGAGCGTTCTGCCGTAGCTAAGTCATCCATCACACGTACCGCGGTACCATGAACATGCGCAGGTAAAGCAACGCAACCGTTTCCGCTTAACCAGTCCGTAAGATACTGCAAAATTTGAAAAACATTGTAGCGAACTTCAGACGGGTGATTGTTTGCGATGAAATCAGATTCTTTAATATCGGCGACAATAAGTGAACGGACATATTGTGGATCACTTTTATCCAGTCCTGTCATATCGGGTTTTTTAATAAACTCTATGACTTCATTACGGTGCTTTTCTTCAAGAAGTTCGTTTACCAGTTCAAATAGCGGCACGGAATTTCCATTAGTGTGAAACCTCCAGGCTTCTACAAGTGCCATGCCCAGTCTTACGAAGTCGGGATGGGCCACCCAAAAGCCGGTAAGTTCGCGCTTCATCTGCGTTACGACATCTTTGATGTAACCTTTGATAGTGATTTGAAACGACTCAGACATGCGGTTGTTGTCCAACGGCAAAATTCCATACATTCCGCCAACTTTGATTCCCCCGCGCGAGCCGACAACATCAGCTAATAAATTATGAGAGGCTTTGATGTATTTGATTACGATGTCTGGATCTGCCTTAACGGGAATGCGGTAATTCGCATCTTCTTTGAATAGCCGGGCCGTTGAACCCAGATAATCATGCCAGCCAAGCGATGCACCAACAAAGTAAGGGTGAAGAGCATCCATAATTTCGTGCGTGCGAAGAATAGCGCGCGGATTTTCCAGCACGATCATCAAGCGGACCGTTCCTAAAACATAAGATGGATGCATGGATTTAATTTTTGCTTCCGCCGCTGAAATCATTTTATGAATGTAGGCAGCCTCTTCTTCATTTTCTAATTTGGGAACGTAAAATACCAAAGCTTCAGGACGGCTCCAATTGTGAAACAAATGCAAAGCAAAATCGTAAAGATGTAATGGAATTGGGCTGCCATCAGAAAACAGAAAGGTGCAAGGCAATGCTAACCCGGGAAATCTTTTTATCGGCGCAGCCAGATGGTCCTTCTCAAGACTGTAGGTCTTACCGTTGTCAGGGTCGGAGTAATTCAGCTCTCCTTCAAAACATCTTGTCAAATTTACTGCAGAGCTGACTAAGTCCGAACGTAGTGGGGTTTTGGAGTCTTCATCATCGGCGCCCCACTTAGGGTTCCAATCAACAGTCTCTAAGAGTTTTGCAACAATCGCAGGTTCATTTTTAAGTTTGCGATGGTAGGTGTTCATCGCGTTGATGGCCATTTTTTCGGTTCCAGGTGGGCCAAACAGCGTAACGTGCGGACCTTTCATGAATTCCGGAATCGGTGCAATTGGTCTTTTAGAGTCCGCGTTG
>JANWIU010000051.1 GCA_025449725.1 Pseudobdellovibrio sp. | reverse complement strand
GAATTTTCAGCAACATACATTCATTCCTTAAAAATTAAAGTTAGCGGTTAACAAAGCACTTCGGCCTGCGCCCGGAACCAAGTGCCCGCTGTGAATGCCATCAATATAAAATTTGTCTTCTAAATTGTAGAAATTCATTTGAATACTGATGTCTTTAGCGTACTGGTACTTCGCCATCGCATCGTAAACATGGTAACCCTCTACTTTTTTTATCAAACCCGAAGCTACATCCGGCGTAAGGCTGGCGATACGTTCAGAAACGCTCTTAACGCCCGCGCCTATTTGCCATTTACCGTTAATTTGAAAGGTAGACCAGATACTGCCGGTGTTAAGCGGGGCATTGGCTAAACGGCTGCCCACTTCCGCTGCCGTATTCGATTCCACTATCTCGCTGTCTGCGTAGGTATATCCTGCAAATATCTGCCAACTTTTCGATAAGTTACCGGTCACTTCCAGGTCAATTCCCTGTGCTTTGTGTTTGCCTTCCAGAACATTCACTGTTGGGTCTGCAACAGAAGGAGTTCTTGCGTTTTCTTTTTCAGTTTGAAAAACCGCTGAAGAAAGACTGAGGTCACCATCAAGTAGGTTCCATTTTGTCCCGACTTCGATAACACGGGATTTCTCAGGGTCAGCATTTTGATTGGCCGCAGAAAGCGAAAGCTGCTCCACAGACGGATTAAATGAAGTTGCGTACGACGCATAAATGCTGCCATCCGGTGTTGGTTTGAAAACCAAACCGCCGCGTGAACTCAACATGTTGTCATAACGTGAAAGTTTCAATGTCGTTGGCGCCGATTGTTCTGAATTTGACTCCAGATAATCGTAACGAATCTGTTCTGTCCACTCCCAGCGTTCACTCAGCTTAAGAGTATCCATGACATAAACGGCACCGGTAATCGCTGTGGCTTCAATTTTTGTATTTAAAGTACCGGTTCCGGTAAATGGAACATCAGAAGGATCCAGCAAACTGGTTGAAGGTACCCCGGTGTAAGTCAGCCTTGTTGGGTTAGAAGTTTCTTTAATTGCTTCAAAACCCGCTGTAAAATTATGATCGATAGTACCGGTGTTAAACTTCGTGTTTACATTGATGTCGTAGTTTAACGAAGTATCCGTGGCTTCGCCGCCCAGCTGGTTTCTGGTCACAGTGATCGTTTCGATAGGTGTTCCAACAAGAACCGAAGTCGGCACACGGGCCTCGGTAATTAAAAAACTTCTTTTGTAGCTGGCAACACGCAGTTGCTGATTCAACTTTGTCTGATCACTTAAATCGTCTTCTTTTTTTAAGGTGGCAATATTGACGTCTGTATTGAGATAGTTTCCGTTTTTAAAACCGTAGTAATTGGTTCTGTTAACCGGCGCGGGCTTATCATGTAAAAACGGGATACCGTAATCAGGAATATCATTCGCTGAAAGTTTGAAAAAACTAAGAGTGGTTCGTTTCGCTGTACCCAAGCCCCAAGAAACCGATGGTGCAAATCCGAAGCGGCGGCTTTCTGCCGCCTGTCGTCCTGCCACTTCTGACTTGTGAGAAACCATATTGATTCGCGCGTGAGCGTTGTCACCCAAAGAAGGCGCCGCCCGGTTTACATCCATGGTCGCGCGCAAAGTAGCATCGGTTCCGGTAGATAAACTTCCTGCCGTCACAGGATCAATTTGCGGAGCCTTGCTGACTTGGTTCACAACTCCGCCGGTAGAGCCACGGCCAAATGAAGTTGCCGCCGGACCCTTTAACACTTCGACTTGTTCAAAATTAAAAGTATCACGGTAGTAGCTTCCGAAGTTTCGCATTCCATCTAAAAAAATATCTGTACGCGCATTGAAACCGCGGATTGTAATGCTGTCCCCTTGGTTACCGCCCTCGCCTGCCGCCACGCTAATTCCGGAAACATTGTGGAGAACGTCTCGCAATGTGGTCATGCCCTGATCTTGAATAACTTGCGAAGGCACAACGCTGGTAGACTGGGGTGTATCTAAGATGGGAGTTGCCGTTTTAGGATTGGAAGTAATTTTAGAATTGTAAGTACCGGCCTGCTTCTCTTGTTGTCCTTGAACCTGAACTTCAGGCATGGTTACAGGCGCTGCAGTCGTGTTTTCTTCTGCCCATAGCCAAAGCGGGGTAGCGCCGGTCAGTAACGAAGTTCCTAAAAGCAAAAATAACGGTCTTTGAGGGGTTTTCATGCGTTTCATGAGGTCTAAATGACATTATTTCTCATTTAAGACAATTCTTAGACCTTTTTGGCTTCCACTTGAAAGTGAGTTGATAAAAGTTGATAGGTATTCTCAATAAGCTTTCATTTTGAATCCCATTTTTGAATATTATTGTTTCACTTTTTTTAAGAATTCCCGTCTCAAAATTGGAAATCTCCTATGGAAAATTCAGTCTGATTCACTTTCTGAACTATTTTGATAATAAAAAAAATAAATTGGAAAAGTTGATTTGAGGTCGGTTATTCTGAGTTCATCGGATGAACATCAACGTAAGCCCGGGAGCGGTAACACGCTACTAAAAGTCACCTGGGTTCAGTAGTTGGTATATATGGGAGGGACGTATTGTGAAGCGAATTTTCAGCCACAACGATAAAGCACCAAAGTGACGAAGAACCCCAATAAAATAATTTACCAAGAGGCAAGTTTTATAGCGAAATCTTATTAATTTATCAATAGGAGGCCACTAGCGGACTTTGAGTCACGGGTCACACCGTGTACTTCCATTGCCTCAAGGCAAACCTTAGGAAACTGAGGGACGCAAAGCTACAGGGGCTTGTAGAGATACATGCCAGCCAGCTGCCAAAGGGTTAAAGACCTGCGGTGAGAACTGCAAATGGAAGTAAAAAACGTTACTAAAAATTATATCATGGATTGGTTTCATTCCCCTTAAACTCCGGGCTTTCATTGGATGATGAGCTTGGAGTTTTTTTTTGCCCTTTTCTCTTTCTATCAAATCATTAAATCTTTTTTCCACTTAAAATTTTTTCGACCCGGGCTCCTGCCCTCTCCTGCATCGCCCGCTGCGCGGTCGAACGCTTCACGCTTGCAGGAGGTCGAAAATAATTTAAGAGGAAAAAAGAGTTCACGAGGATTCGAAAAGTTAAAAGGTCCAAAATTTTTAGGTTTAGACCGTTTGATTTATAGGCTTTTGTTTTCTGGTAGGACTAGTTTCATTCCCAGTCTCAGGGTTGAGCGGGATTTTAGTTTGTTCAGTTTGGTTAACGTGGATACTGATACTTCGTATTTTTTTGCTATAGACGACAGGTTATCGCCTTTTTTGACTATATGATATTTTTGGTCGTCGGCTTTATTTTTTGCCGATGATGCTATGTTTTTTTTTAGGTTCTTTTTTTTAATTTTTGCCACAAGTTCAGGACGCTTTGTTTCAAGCGGAGTACGATCCGGTACCAGGATTTTTGTTCCTACTTTTAGCTTCTTCTTGCGTGGGTAATCGTTCACGTCGCGAAGGTAGGCCACGTTTGTTCTGAATTTTCTCGCGATTGTAGAAAAGGTCTCGCCTCGTTTAACACGGTAGTCCTGGAATTCGTCTTTGTCGGCGATAAATACTTCTTCGTCTGCCACGCTGTCTTTAACCGCGTTCATCGCGATTTCGTACGTGCCCGGCGGGATACGCAGGCCCAGCGTCTTATCGCTGTCTAACGGCGCGATTTCGCCCTTATACTTAGGATTTAAGGCTTTGAAGTCTTCGTAGTTTATATTCATCTTCTCAGCCATTATACGCAAATTAAGCGGCTTATCGTATGTCACGTGATCAAATTCGATCGGTGGCATATAATCTACACCTTCAAAACCGTATCTATCAGGATTTTTTGCAATCAACTTGGCAGCAATAAATTTCGGAACGTAGTTGTCGGTTTCTGCAGGCAATGCGCGCTTTTTGCGGGCCAGCTCCCAGAAGTCTCTTGTCTTGTATTTCTTGATGGCTCTTTCAACGCGACCTTCGCCGACGTTGTAGGCGGCCATAGATAAATACCATGAATTAAACATGCCATAGAGATCTTTAAAATAATAAGCGGCTGCCTGAGTCGACAATACCGGGTCACGGCGGTCATCTACCATTTTATTGATATTCAATTTATAACGTTTGCCAGTACCACGGATAAATTGCCAGTACCCGACGGCCGAAGCGTGACTGTACGCCTGAGAACTGAAACCGCTTTCAATCAAGGCCACATAAAATAAATCTTCAGGAAGTTTATTATCGCGTAAAACTTTTTTCATTAAAGCTTCATAGCGAGTCGAACGTAAAAGATATCTCTCCATGTGCGGGCGCCCACGGCCCTGAAAGTAAGCGATCCACTTTTCAACACTTGAATTGAGTTCAGTTGGAATAATTTCCAACTCTTCAATTTTTTGAACTGAAGTTGCCGTTTGAGGCTCTTTCGGTTCTTCTGCGATTCGGAAGTGATCGATATCGCCTTTACTTTCAATGGTAGAAGCCGTGCTGTTATCCGGTTGCGGTTCTGTAGGTTGGCTAGCACAAGACGAAAGCAAACCGGCGACTAAAAATGAGACAAAAATTTTCAACATATCTAACTATTATTTTTGTCTTCTTTCCTTAAATTATCAACAATTTCCTTGGTTAAAACTTTCAACTGCTTAAATTGTTCGTCAATAGGCTTGCGACTCAATGTGTTTTGCATTATTTCCTCTGGAGAAAAGCCCAGGAGCTGAAAGTAATCAAACAACGCATTGATTCTTTCTAAATAATTTTGCTGATCTTTAGAGGTCATATCTTTTACCAAAATATGCAGCTCCTGATCAGCTTTTTTCTTCCCTGCTAAATTCGCTACGAGAAGATAAAGCAAATTCGTTGCCTCTGAACCCGCTTTTCTTACATCTTGCTGAACAATGGACTGTTCAATTTTTTCCAGCTTTGCGCCTGCCAGTGCGAAGATTTCCGATTCAGAAGTTAGCCCGCGCAACTGCTTTACGAAAACAGTAATCAGCAGCAGTAAAGCAAAACCAAAAATACAAAAGTAAATCAGTATGCGGTATTCGCGAAATGAAACCGAACTCTCCGGCCATTGCAAAATCGGCTGCGGCACAAAAGCTTCTTCAGCCTTCGGAGCCTGCGTTATCGTTCCGGATGTTGATGGTGGGTTGGCCGTACCTTCGGTGATTTGTAGCGTGATTTCATCCGTCGCAGAGGAAACATATTTTTTCTGAGCCGGATCAAAATACGTCAGCTCCAATGCCGGAATTTTCATTTGTCCCATTTTTCGGGGAATAACTAAAACTTCAAATTCCTTAAAGCTGTTACCTTCTTTAAAAAATTTAGCTTCGCTTTTTGTATCGTAAACTTCAAGGCCTTCCGGCCACTGAATCGCGGGCAAATCAATTAATTTTGCGTTACCGATCCCCTCGTATCTTATTCGAATTGAAAAGGGTTGATTAGCAGGATACGACGACTCTTCCGTTTTGAGAGAAACTCTATAGTTTCCAACAGCACCTGAAAAGCTGGTGGTTCGGCCTTCTTGCGGCAGCGGAAGCACTTTGATTTCGGTCCGTTTAGAAGCTTTTGTGACGTCGAAAGACTTTCCCCACCCGAACTGAGTCAGATTTCGTACTTTTGCTTTAATTCTAAATTCATCAATGACTGCAGAACCGGCTTTGATCGGAAACAGCGCATGGCTTGCCAATAAAGCTTTTCTGTAGCGAACGCCATTTACAATTTCTTCCTGAAACTGAAGAGCCGGAACTTCTTCGATGATTTCCTTCCAGAATCCTTTCAGATCCGGAAACTTCACGCGGTCAAGTGATTCGACATTACCTTTAGTATAAATGTACCAATTGGCTGTGACTTGTTCCCCTTCGTAAGCTTCGCGCTTATCAACTTCCAGATAAATAAAAAACGGATCGTTGGCATTTACATCTAATTTTCTGACGGGAACATTGTTGTTAATAGGTGGAATTCCGGCACCGCCCGGCAAACCCTGGCGGAACATCTTTTGTTGTTGCCGTAACATTTGTTCAAATAGATCTTCAGGGTTGCGGCCCTGTAAAGGATCTTCCTCTTCTTCATCGTCGCCGAAGCCGGGCGGAAAGCGTCTGTTAGTGTTTCCTTGATCTTTCTTCTTAGCAGCGTTACGGAACTCTTCCTTTACTTCAATGGTAATCGGCTGCGTTCTGTAGCTTTTGCCATTCACCGGAACATCAATCACCGGTATTATAAACTTACCTTCTTTTTGCGGGGACAATAAAAATTGATAACTCTGACTTATTTTTTTCGAATACGTGGCCTTACCATTCACGATCGACATACTGCTGGACGATGACCGGCCGCCAGCAGCGGAATTGATCTCTTCAAGCCCCGCTATTCGCGGAAGCTTCGGCATTTCGGCTTCGAAATCTTCGTCTGACTCGACCTGAACGGTTAAAGTAACCGCGTCGCCAATGCCCATTTGATCACGGTCCACTGTGGCGGTCACTTGCGCTGCCGCAATTGCCGTTTCTCCATTCAACAACAATATGAAACTCAAAATTAGAAAAATGAATGCACTACCAGTCTTTTT
>JANWIU010000050.1 GCA_025449725.1 Pseudobdellovibrio sp. | reverse complement strand
ATTAAAATTTGACTGAGGCGGTGGGCGTCGCCAATTACACAAGCTGGCACATCATCTGAAACTTTTGCAGAAAGCTTGATTCCTTTTTTGTTTGCGGCTGTCGTTAAGAACTCAATCGTTGAATTGACAACTTGTTTGAGTTCGAAGTTGGAGTAATCGAGTGTAATTCCTCTGGTCTCTATTATGTTGGCGTCTATAATGTCATTGATCAGTCGCAATAAATGTTCTGAGGAATTGTTTACAATTCCGACACATTTTTTTTGATTCTCATCAAGTTTGGTTTCACTCAATACCGATGACATTCCTAAAATTGTATTAAGAGGTGTGCGTATTTCGTGACTCATGTTAGCCAAAAATTCCGATTTAGATCGGTTTGCTGCCAGTGCCGCATCCCGCGAGGCAATTAGATTTTTTTCTGCCAGTTTCAATGTCGTAACGTCATAGTTGACACCGACCATCCGTTTGGCTTTTCCGGCGCTATCGAAAACAGCGCGACCAATGCCTCTCATATAATGAATGGTGCCGTCATCCCACCGCACGCGGTATTCAGCAAGGTAATCACGTTTGTCTCGAAAAGCATTTCGCACTTGTTCTGAGATTCCTTCATGATCTTCTGGAATAACGTATCTTAACCATTGATCGTATGTCCAATTGGGTACCACTTCACCGATCCCGTACTGCCGGAACATTCCTTCATCCCACAAAATTTTTCCGGTTTTAATTGTCCAGTCCCAAATTCCCAGGTCCGCCGCCTTTACGGCCAGCATTAAACGGTCTTCATTTGCTTTTGCCAGATTCTTGGCTTCTTCAAGTTCTTTTTCCCTGGCCATGCGTTTTACGATTTCAACATTTAGGGCATCGATTGATTGCTTTAACCTTGCGGTCATTTGATTAAATGTGACCGAAAGGGTGTTGAGTTCTTGAATATGACTGCCGGGTAAAATTGTATCCAGATTCCCGCCGGCAATTTGCTTGATAGCATCAGAAATTTTCTTAATTGGCAGGGTCACAACTTTTGAAAGCAGTCCAACAATGATCATAACAAGAATAAGCCCGACTGAAAACACCATTGCAGACTGCGAACTGCCTGTGCGCATTCCCTGAAGGTAATAATTC
The DNA here is from genome assembly GCA_025449725.1 of Pseudobdellovibrio sp. Classification (GTDB taxonomy): domain Bacteria; phylum Bdellovibrionota; class Bdellovibrionia; order Bdellovibrionales; family Bdellovibrionaceae; genus Pseudobdellovibrio. The sequence goes on along the minus strand of JANWIU010000050.1, from coordinate 17,608 downwards.
TGTGGAAGAGCCGTAACAATTAACCAATCAACCGGGTTTTTGTCGTCGGTGAATGGCGCCACTTGAACCAGCCACGTTTCTTTTAGCAGGGGCTTTGTTTTAATAATGTCAAAACTGTGTTGCGACTGTTCTTTAATGTTTTGTAGACCATTATAGTTTTTGGTGAGGTCATAAATAAACTTCGCTTCTGCTCGATCGCCCGAAAGTTCTCTTTTGCTGGATGCAATTAGTTTTCCAGTTCTATCGATAATAAATGCGCGTCCGTTGCCAGCTATGGAATTTCGTTTAAGTATGTTGTCCAGCTCTGATTTTAAACGTGAAGTTTTGGTTTTGGCGCTGGTACCGAGGTAAGTTTTAAGATTTATGGTAACGGATTCTGTAACTTCTTGATGAAGCTTAACGGCCAGATTGTAGGCATTGCTTTCGGAGCTGCGTAACGTGAAGTAAGCCGTGACTGACACGAGAGTCAGCACTAAAACAAAGAACGGGGCGACCAGCATTATTCTGATGGGAACTCCCAGTTCAATTTGCGATTCTGTATCGGATTTATTATTACCGCTAAGCCAAATGAAATTTTTGTGGCCCAGCAGCTGCTCTGAAGAATGTAATGGAATATCAGCCCAGAAGAGTCCAAGCTTTTTTGCAATTGGCAAGCAAGCCAGCATTGCAAAGGGCGCCATTAGCCAGGTCAGTGAGGTTGTAAAAAGCAATGCAGGAGTAATCGTATGGTAAGAAATTTCAGCAGTATATTTATCAGCGCAGATGTAACCCCAAAGAAAGGGCTCAACCAGCATAAACACAACGACAAAGAATAAATACTTCTTCCAAGTCAGCAGTTTTTTGAAGTCAGGGTCTTTTCCAAAAAGTAAAGCGGCAATCCAGAAGCAAGAAGGATTAATGAAGTATCCGATCAACCAATCCCTTAAGAATTCCGGCGGTACTCCTTCAACAAGATCCGACACTCCATACGCAAACGGGATCGCCAACAAAGCGGGGTAGCCAAAAAGCAAAACGCAAATGAAGACAGAAAGGTCCTTAAGAGATTCAAATGTTTGTGCACCGGGAACCAAAACAAAGGAAGATCCCGCAAAGCCTGCGGTGATTACCATAATGAAAGTGATGAAAATGCTATAAAAAGCGGTGGCATCCCAGGTGCTGCGTTGCCAGCCAAAACCCCATTTTCCGCCGGGCTGAGGAGTAAAACCACTGTAAGCGCAGATCATTAGTATGACGCCGATAACAAATGCGATCTGACCCCACATGTCGAGAACTGCTATTGGGATAGTGTGAAGGCGGTCTTCATACCATTGCACAAATGTACCGAGATCCAATTATGCTCCTCTCAAATCAAAGCGATACAGGTCATTGTGAGGTTTTTAATTTTCACAAAAAAATAAGTTCTTTAGGATCTGCGAGTAGTAAGAAATAGATTATGAGAAAGGTAACGCGAGTCGCACAACTGTAACAATGGAAATCCTTAAGGACTGCCAGTGCAGATTGTGTACCAGATTCCTCTTGCGGGCCTTTGGCTGCCTTGTTAACTTTAAGCAGTGATGTTAACAATTTATAAGGCTTTGAAATCGCTGTGAAAAAACTTGATAGCTACAGTGTATCAGATTTACTTTTCAGCGAAGAAAATTTATTTTCTACGCAAGCAGCAACGCCGTCGCAGAAAAATGATTTTCGTTCGAACGTGCTTTCGGTTTCCAGCGAACTATTGACCTTTTACGGACAGGTTCTTGAAGATCTGCCGATCTTTGATCGAGATAAAATTGCAGTCATGAATGTCAGTGCCGTACGCAATGAAGAAACTAAACTGGTTGAAACCAATTCCAACTTTGAATTTGTAAGCGACACAAATCTAAAATCACAGTTGGAAGCTGATTTAATAGACCCAATTAAATCCGTGCAAGACAATATTTCGGCTTGGAGCTCCTATGCACTGATAGAGTACTGCCGGGCACTTGAAGCAGGTAGTATCATAGGCCCGAACGCTGAACTTCAGCTGCAACTTTACAGGAACTTAAAAACTTTACTTGTTGGCTACGGTGAATACAAAGGCGTAGATCCCGCTTACGTGGTGTTGGGTTTTTTTCATAAAGGATTAAAGACCGGGGTTAATGCCAGCTTCGATTTGGTTCGAAGTGTGCCGCTTGCCTATTACAGATCTGAAAATAAATTTATTACTGTCGAAGAACTTGAAGAGACAGTTATGAATTCCTTTACACTGTTAATTCATTTGTCTTCCATGCAGCTTAAACCATTTGTCATCTTGAAGAATTTTGCAAAAGTCACAAGACCGAAGTCGTTTCAAATGAAAGATCAGTTTGCGTTCGATTTCCCTGATGACTTCTTCTATTATGATTCAGAAAAAAGACAGCTTAAAATTAAAAAAGAAATTTTAATTCAATGGCGACAAATCATAGAAGAAGGAAATTTCTTAGACACTAAACGAATCGGCTGCCCGGCGCGCCAGCCGGTTGCCGGTGGTAAAAATTCGACAATACAAATTTTGCTTAAGCTGCAAATGAATAATTTTTGCAAATATGTGGGGCCGCATTTAGAGAGATACACCTTAGCCTGGGCCAATGCTTAACGTTTTACTGACGTGACTGAAAACTCACAATGTGTTTCGTTTTTGGTTTGGCTCATGCCGGGCGCTATAACGACCATATATTTTTGATCAATCATGTAACTTCCAATGACTTCGCCGTTTGCAAATTGAAGCAAAATTTCGCTTCCTTTAGCAGTGCAGACGTTGATGATGTTCACCAATGGAGAAGCGGTAACGGTATTTTGACCGTCTTTTCCGTCCATTCCATCTTTTCCGTCAGCACCGTCATCGATTATGGCTGTGGTGCCGTCTTCGCAGATGATTAAAGCCTTTGTACCCAAATCCTGAACTGAACAAGAAGAGCCGTTGGTGCCATTCGTTCCATTAACGCCATTCGTACCACTTGCGCCGTTCGCACCATTTGTTCCGTTCGGTACAAAAGCCATCGAACCATCCGGGCAAGTGATCATCGCACCGCCGGCTTCCTGATTTACAGAGCAGGATCCATCGGCACCTAAGGTGGTGTTTGCCGAGTTGTTTGATTCGTCAGTGGCTTTAATGGCACTGTAGGGAGTGCATGACCACATCAATGTTGTTGCGGTTAAAACGATGATTCGGTGAAAATTATTTTTTAGCATTTTAGCTCCAGAATTTTTGTTGAAAGTAAAAGTTAACACGGAATCATTCTTTTACATGCGAATGAAAAATAATCTGAGACTAAGTCCCGTAAATAAAGCGAAACCAATTTAAACTGGAACCAAAGTGTGCTATAAACTTCTAATGGCAAAAAGTAATAAGTCAAAGCGAAGCATAAAAGTTAAAAAATTCCTAGCTGATGTAAATTTTGTTTTATCGTTACCGGCCCCAAAAAAATATTCACAGTTAGTTTTAACGGAGCAGCCTTTTGATTTGCAACTTCTGAATTTAAGCCAACTTTACCGCAAAAGCCGAGAGCTCTATTTAAAAATCGGTGGAAAGTTTTCTGCGCGGGTTTGTTCTACCATGCGGGGCCTCAGTGCGCAGGATTTGTTTGAAAACGATATTGATTATTCTCCGGCACTGGCAGAGCTTCTTTGGTTTACGGAATACGGGTATGCGGTCAGCGATGCAGAAGAAGAACTGGCGGCGCTGACCAGGTTTTGTGAAATCTCTTTGTTTCATGAACAAAACCACCGGATTATTTGGCGTTTGCTGCCACCGCCACCTGAAGATCCGCGTGAGATGTTTCATTACTTAAACTTTGCTGAAAGCTTAGTAGTCACGTTGGATTTGGCCATGGCCGATCAGCTTGGAAAAAAAGTATCTTTATGTTTTGAGCGGCTTAAATTGATTTACCGCCCGGGTGGAGAAGACAATTATTCTAAAAAATCTAAACTTGATTACAGAAAATATTTATTAGGAATTTTATCATCCACTTACTTTTTATTGGAAGGCATGCATCGTGCGGATATTCTAAAAGCGGTTAATTATGTTTTGCCCGGAGACAGGGCAATGAATAAGGCCGCTGTACGCAGAGGGTTGGAACTCAGTGAAATCTTCACGCAAGTAACGAACCCTCAATGGCAGGGTATTTACTGGAGGTCAGCGCAGAAAAAACTGCGAAGGATTCATTCTGGTTCGCGCGCCTTGGCGTTGCGACTGCCGGCGGATCCTTTAGATTTAGATTTAGATTCTGAATTTGCGGTGGCAGAAAAGGTGCTGGCGAAATTCGGGCTTTAAATGCATTAGGTTGCTGTTTGTGATTCTGTAGATGTTCAAGTTTTTTACAATGTAATAAAATTTCCAACTAGAGTTTAAGCTTTATAAATTCATGGTATGAATGAGGCCTATTTGCTTTTAGCTAAAGGAGATTCACATGAAATTCGTAACGATATTTGCCGGCTTGTTAATCGGTTTTTCTGCACAAGCGGATTGCCTGGGCAAAGCCATTATGACTGCTAAAGAAAATTCTCGCGTGTCCAGACTTGAATCTGTTCAGGTACTGGAGACGCAGCCTTACATGGAAGCCTATATCATTAATTTAGTAAGCGGGCAGTTTGGGAATCAAGACAGAGAAAGCATTACGGTTGCAGTTATGAAAAGTGATTGCTCTGTGGTTTCTGTTTCGCCAAAGTTAGGTCCGTAGTCGCCGATCATATAAATTCAGGCCACTGGAAGCCGGTGGCTTGAATTGAGATATCTTAATTTCACATCATGTCTGTTTGCATAAATTGACGCTGGCCTAGGTTGGCTCAATGTGCTGGTTCGCCTGCTTAAAATACGATACAATTTTATAGTTAGCAGGAGGCTGAGATGTCTTCGTTTAATTTTCATGATGAAAACCGCCTAATAAAAATGTCTCAAAATTGGCGGGAAAATAATTGGGATCTAGAAGCTTCCATTGATTGGAGCGCAGGAATAGATTTCAACAAGCCCTTAGTCTCGTTGGATGAACATGCCTTCTTCTTCCCGGGTGCATCTAAAGAACAGCGCCTTGCGATATCTCAAATGATGGGGTTACTCATCGCTGCCAGTATTTTTGAAATGGAAGAAAGCCTCATTCGAATAAAGAGCGAATGTTTTTTGAAACCATTTGACCGTTATCCTGTGGGCCCGGAGTTTTTAAATCTGGGAGAACAATTTTTTGCAGAAGAAGTAAAGCATTCTGCGGTCTTCAAACGTTACTTCAATCTCTATTCAGAAAAGCTGGGCGTGGACCCGTCTGATTTTTTGGCAATTCTTCCGCAAGTACGCAGTTCAAATACAGAAGCCATTCTGAAATTTCACGCAAATCAAGGCGGTCATGCCTTTTGGTGGATTGTCGCCATTGTTGAACAGGAATTTTTAGAAATTTACCGTAAGTTGAAGCCCCATGCAGCGCAACTTGATCCGTTGTATTACAAATTGCATCAGTTGCATTACGAAGAAGAAATCCGGCACGCACCTTTCCCTTTGATGATGCTGGATTTTTTAAATAAAACTGAAAATAAGCCTTTGCATTATCTGCTTGGAAAATTTGATCTTGTGACAGCCCAGGTTATCCAGGGCACTTGGACGATGCTTTCAATCAGAAAGTTACGAAAAATTAAAAAATTTAAAGGCAAAGATCCTTTTTTTGATATCTTGATTGATATGCTACCCCAAATTGAAAAGCAAAATTCTCTACAGGTCATGTACAAGCTCTTTACTCAAACTCCATATGTCAGCACTTTTGTGAATCCTGAAGGTACGGCTAAAATTTTAAAGTTTGCAAAACAGCAAGGTAAGTTTTCTTTACCGTTTCCTGAAATTGATACCAGTGAAGCCGTTGATTACTGAGGTGGGTTATTAAATTAAGTGTAAAAGAAAAACAAATTCGTCATTTACCCACGCGTTGGCTAGTGGGCGGAAACCCGGAATCGAAAGAAATTATTTTCTTCATTCATGGATTTCCGGATAGTCCCCATACTTTTTCTGCTCAGGCAGATTATTTCAAAAATGATTATCTGATTTTAATGCCCTATCTACGCGGAATGGATCCGCAAAGCACGGTAGATATTCCAAAGAACCGTTATTCTATTGATTCGATAGTTTTGGATTTTATTGAAATCATCAACACGCATGATCCACACGGGAATTTTAAAGTGCATATTGTCGCGCACGATATCGGTGGCTTATATGCGTGGCAGTTGGCCAGTGACCTTGGCAAAAAACGGGCGACATTAACAGCTATCAATGCGCCTTCAATCCAAATTATGATGCAGCGTTTGGGTAATTTTTCTCAAATTCGGAAAAGCTGGTACATTGCGCTTTTTCAAATTCCGGTTTTAAGTGAAACCCTCTGGAAGAAATTTGGTAGCGAAGTGACTAAAAGAGCATTTATAAAAGACGGGCAAATCCCGCCGGCCACTATTGAGGATGTATCCCGGGGCCTTAATTTGTATCGCGCAGGATTCAAGGCCTCTGTAAAAAATATTCTTAGTGGCCAAAAAAGTGAAGACCTGGGAAGAGTTCTCTGCATTTCCGGAGATAAAGATCCGTACCTGGTTGTATCCAAAAAAAGTGAAGTAGAGAATTCAAGTTCAAATGTCATATTGCGAGTACTTGAGGGCGGTCACTGGCTGCACCAGTCCAAGCCCGACAAAATAAATCAGCACCTGCATGATTTTTTCAGGAGTTCAGATGTTAAGTAAGGCTCAAAGTGTTCTATCAAAAATAAAATTATTTCCTGCGCCGACTGCTAAAGACGAAAGCTTTGAAGGTTACAGGCGTGCCCAGGCCCTGGCATTTGAATGCGCGCGCGCCATTTCTGCCGAAGTTAAACCCGGGTGGAGCGAAAAGCGCACGGCTGACCTGATGGACACCTGGCTTAGGGATAACGGTGTGAAGACTTTCTTTCACACCTCTTTTGCATGGTTTGGCAACCGAACTTCTTTTACCGGTTTTAAACACTATCTAAATTTTTTGCCCGACAAAAATAATATATTAAAAGAAAATGAGGCAGTCATTTTAGATACCGCACCCATTTTTGAAGGGTTTGCTGCGGATATCGGATATTCATATTTTGTCGGTGAAAGACCTGAAGAATATGTTAAGGCAAAAAATATTCTGGCGGAATTCAGAAAAGAAATTCCAAAGCTTTTTCAAAGCGAAAAATCCACCGGCGAAATTTGGGCTGATGTAGATGCAACAATTCGTAGTGAGGGCTTTAGAAACTGCCATAAGGATTATCCGCTTGGGGCCCTTGGCCACCGTTTGCACGAGCATTCCTTTGAAAACTTTCCGGCACTGTTAAAGCCGTTTTCTCTGCATACCTATGTTAAAATGCTGTCTCGCGGATTGCTTCCCGAAGTGCTGGGGCCATTTCATCAGGGTGAAAAGACGGGCCTATGGGCTATCGAGCCACATTTTGGTAATGATCAGTTCGGTATAAAATTCGAAGAAATTCTGATTGTTGAAAAAGAAAAAGCATACTGGCTTGATGACAATGTTCCGCACAACCAGGTAGGGAAGCAATGAAGTTATCTTTAAAATTACAAGACGAACTTGTCGTTGTTACCGGGGCCAATGGCGGTATTGGAAAAGCACTTTGTAAAGAATATTTGGCGCTTGGGGCTGTTGTATGTGCTTTTGATCTTGCTGATGAGAATCTGACTGAAGAGTTAAAAGAATATAAAAATAGATTATTTTTTTACAAAGTGGATGTAAGCCTTGAAAGCAGTATTAATGAAGCCCTTTCAAATATTTTAGAAAAATTTAAAAAGCCGCCGTTTATCTGGATCAACAACGCCGGCATTGCACGCGTAGATCATTTCGAAAATATTTCTTCGACTGAATTTGATAAAATTCTAGACGTAAATATCAAAGGAGTTATTTACGGCACTCGCGCCGCCCTTGGTGTAATGAAGAGTCCCGAGCGCGGTCATATTGCAAATGTTTCGTCTGTTAACGGAGCTGTGGCAACGCCGTTTATGTCTGCCTACGTGGCCTCTAAACATGCGGTGGACGGCTTTACCAGATCTATTCAGATCGAAAAATCTTTCAAGCATTCGGCCGTTAAAATTCATCTGGTGTCTCCCGGCTTTGCCAGAACTAAGATCATGCCTCAGGAAGGTGAGTTTACTTTACCGAAAGCTTTTGATTTTATGGTGGCAGATCCCCATGCTGTTGCAGTTGAAATTATAAGTGGAATCAGTAGTGGTAAAGATGAAATACGGCCGACCTTACACGCTAAACTCATTATTGAAGCGGCCCGCTTGATGCCAAGACTCAACAAAATTGGTTCTCGACTTTTGGTAGCAAAAAACTGGAAAGAAATAATCGGGTTTAATCCTATCAAGCCACGAAAGTAAAAAGGGTTACATAATAGCTGATATTGCATTGCCCATAAGAAAGAATTAGTTTTTAATATCGTCATGTCTCAACATCCTAAAACGAACAAGTATAAACTGCTCTTAACTCTCTCGGCATTGGGAGTCGTCTATGGCGACATCGGTACTAGTCCCCTGTATGCTCTCAAAGAAGCTTTTCATCATGCACATCTATTGCCTACAGCTGAAAATATTATGGGCATACTTTCTTTGGTTTTCTGGTCCTTGATCATTGTTATTTCTCTGAAATATCTTGTCTTCATTCTCAGGGCTGACGATAACGGCGAAGGCGGAATTCTGGCTTTGACCTCGCTGATTAAAACGCCGCAGAAAAAGGAACTTCCTAAAAGCGTAACAGTTGCCCTTACGCTGACTGGCGTATTTGGAGCTGCCTTCCTTTATGGCGACGGTATTATCACTCCGGCCATTTCTATTCTCAGTGCGGTTGAGGGTTTAGGTGTAATTACTCCGGTATTTGATCCCTACATTATTCCGATAACAGTTTCTATTCTTGTGCTTTTGTTTTCTATTCAGAAACACGGAACGGGCTCAGTTGGTAAAGTTTTCGGGCCGATAACACTATTATGGTTTTTAGTTATTGGATTACTGGGTGGATACAACATCGTTCAGAACTTTTCAGTATTGAATTCGATGAATCCATATTACGCCTACCAGTTTTTTGTTATTAATTCATTTCACGGATTTGTGGTATTGGGTTCAGTTTTTCTTGTGGTGACCGGTGGCGAAGCTCTTTACTCTGATCTGGGGCACTTCGGTATCGAGCCCATACGTAAAGCGTGGTTCTTTGTGGTGCTGCCCTGTTTGCTTCTAAACTACTTTGGGCAGGGAGCTTTTTTACTTGGGAATCCTGATGGCGTCAGCAATCCTTTTTTTTCGATGGCACCGGAATGGTCGCTTTACCCACTGGTAGGGCTGGCGACACTGGCCACTACAATTGCATCACAGGCGTTAATTACAGGTGTATTTTCCATATCAATGCAGGCGGTACAACAGGGCTATTTGCCGCGGGTTTTGATTCATCACACTTCGGAAAATGAATTTGGCCAGATCTATATAAAAAACATCAACTATCTGTTGATGTTCGGCTGTATTTTGCTTGTATTGGTTTTCAAAACCTCAAGTAATCTGGCTGCAGCTTATGGCATCGCTGTAACGCTGACGATGATTATTACAACTTTGCTTTTTTATGTTGTTGCCGTTTACCGATGGAACTGGAATCTTTACGGAACGCTTTTGCTCTGTTTGGTTTTTGCAGCAATCGATCTTGCTTTTTTGGGCGCGAATCTTCTTAAAATTTTTGATGGCGGCTGGTTTCCAATGATTTTGGGGATTGCGGGATTTATATATATGTCGACGTGGAAGCGTGGCAGAGAGATTTTGAAAGGTATCTTGGTTAAGAAGCAGGTTCCTTTGATGGAGTATATCGAAAAAATTTCTAAAGATGATGTTCACCGCACAGAAGGAACCGGCGTTTTTATGACACGAGATCTTCATGTGGCTCCGTTGTCTTTAATTCACGTAGTTGATCACCTCAAGGCCATTCACCGGAATATAATTTTTGTAACGGTTAAAATTACCGGCAAACCGAGAAGTTACGAGCAGCGCTACGAATTAGAAAATTGCGGAAACAATTGTTACAAGCTTATGATCTGTTACGGCTATTTAGAAAAGCCCGATGTGCCGGCGGTTTTTGACATGATTAAAGAATCAAACCCGATTTTTGACAAAGACAAAGTCAGCTTTTTTATTGGCCGTGAAAATATTTTTGCAACAGAACTTCCAGGTATGGCGATTTGGCGGGAAAAGTTATTTTCTTTTGTTTTTAGAAATGAATTGCCGGCCACACAGTACTTTGAGCTGCCAAAAAGTCGGGTTGTTGAAGTGGGTGCGCAGATTGAGATTTGATTTGTGCATATAAAGAGAGGATCATTTAATTTGGGAGAAATAATGAAAACTCAAAGTAAGTTTGCAGCCAGTTTATTGCTATTCGGCCTGTTTTCTTGTCAGCACTCGGGTAACCGTTATCTTGCTGCAGCGAACTCTTCAAACAACGTGACTTGTCAAAGCACTAACCGAAGACAGATTTCGCGTGAGTCCTTTTCCCCTCCTGCAAATGGTGCGGTTAAAGTAGCGTTCTTTGACGCAGATTCAACTTTACGGATTGCTCCGTCGGGATCACTATCGGCGAACAGTCCGACAGACGTCCGAATTCTTCCTAACGTTCCAAAAGTTTTGAAAATGTTAAAAGAAAAAGGTTACTTAATTTACATTGTTTCAAATCAAAATGGAGTCAGTGCCGGACACGTTACCTGCGAAATAGCAGAAGGCGCGCTGCAATTTACAATCAGTGAAATAAAAAATCGCGGTGGATATGTTCATGGCTATGACTTTGCTGAAAACTCTGACGACAACCGCAAGCCGGGTATTGGTATGGCCATGCAGTTGGAAGCGTCTTTGAAGCGAGTTTTCGGAAGTAACGTTTATATTGATAAAACACAATCGTTTATGGTTGGTGATTCGGCGTTCAAAAAAGCTGACAACAAATACGCCGGAGATTCAAAGCTTGATTTCACAAGTTTGACGATAGTGCCGGGCTCCCATTTTTCAAATGCAGACCGTCTTTTCGCGCATGCAGTGGGCATTCATTTTTACGAAGCCACAGACTTTTTCGGATGGAGAAAGTACGGCGTGGATGTTTTAGAAAAGATGTCCGAAGTGGATGATCTTTTACAGCGCTGTAAAGAGTGTGAATAGGAATCATAGAGTTAATACTGGCAGCGGGACCAGCGCCATACGGGCGTTCCAAAGATGCTATTTAGTAAATTAATCAAACCACTGTCGTAATTGGTTGAAACCAAAGTAGATCGAGTCTTTGGGTGGTTTTGAAAATTTCCGTGAGCAGCGTCGAACCAAACAAGTGAGCCGTCTGCAAAATATTCGTCACGATTGCTCATCATATAAGTGTTGCTTGACCACTTTCCGGCAGCCTTCGCTGCATCGTAAGCGGTTTTGAATTGGTTGTTACTTGATGTAGAGGCGCCATCATATCCAACGTTCATCACGGTGTGTCCCATTTCATGGATTAATACCGACATATCCCAATAGCGGTTGTTCGGTAAACAGAGGATGTTTTCTTCAGGGCTAGATGTGTAAGGACTTTGCATCGTGCCTCCGAATCCACGGGCCCGGGCATTCCAGTCCGTTTCAGGATAGGCTGTTGCAAGCCAACGATACTGTGGAATGTCTAACACACCTTCGGTTTCTCCAATAATAATAAAGTAAGTGTCACCTACAAATCCTTGACGAACTTTTTCCCAGAGGGCGTTATTGCCCGAAAACATTCCCTCAAGTTGTCTCTTAGTTTCCATAAAAGCGCTGTTGCGAACATTTGCTGAACCAATTAAAGGTAAACCATTTACTGTCAGCTGTTTTTTAAAAAAATTGCGATCAACATTTAAATAGGTAGAAACGGCTTCGACCGCCGTACTACTATAAAGTCGGCATTGGCCGTTCTTCAATTCATAGCCAGAGTTGCAAGATACACCTTGGCAGTTGCCCCAGGATGCCGGGCTTGTGTTTGTATTACATGTTTGTTCGCCTGATCCATTTGTAATTGGACAAGACTTCTTTTCGCCTGAGATACAAACGGGATTGGCCTTACAAGTATTACCGTCCTGAATGTAACCGGAGTTACAAGAAGTGACGGTACATTGCTCCCACGATAAGCCATTGCTCGCACAAATTTTAGAGCCGGCACCGTTCGATATTGGACAAGCACTCATGCCTCCGGGTGCGCAGATCAAACATTGGTTGTTAATAATCGAATAACCAGAGCTGCAGCTAACTGCCTGGCAAGAACCGTAGTCACTGCCGTTTGCAGAACAAGTTTTTTCACCTTCACCGTTTGAGATCGTACATGATTGTTTAGAGCTAGGAGTACAAGTTTGCAATTTACAAATTCCGTTCTCAAGGTAATAGCCGGAATTGCATTGTGTAAGGCCGCAGGTACCGTAGGTTTGGCCGTCGGAATTGCAAATTTTATTTCCGCTTCCGTTATTTTCTTGGCAGGGGGTTGGCGTGCCCGGATTACAAGAGTTCGCCACACAATTGCCATTCACCAACTGATAGCCAGAGTTACAAGAAGTCAAAACGCAGTTGCCGTAAGCAGTACCGGAATTGATACATTGCCTTTGGCCTTGCCCACTTGTGGTCATGCAGTTCATTGGTGAATTGGGTTCGCAGATTTTCGCTAAGCATGACTCACCAACGTTTACAAAGCCATCGTTACAAGAAACTAAATTACAACTGTTCCATGCTGAACCATCGGCCGAACAGCTTTGTGAGCCTTGGCCATTAGCTATCGTACAAGAGCGGGTCGAATTCGGACTGCAAAGATTTTGTAAGACGCAACTTCCATTTTGAAGCTGATAACCAGAGTTACATGCAACGGCTGTGCAACTTCCTAATTGAGAACCTTGCGTGTTGCAGGTTCTTGCTCCGGTACCGTTTGCTACTGTACAGGCGACTTGAGTGTTAGGGTTACACACCTGTGCAACGCAAGTATCACCGGACTGATAGTAACCTTGATCACAACTTACAAGCTGACATTGCGAATAGGAGCTTCCATTTACGCCGCAAGTGGTATCACCTGTGCCGTTTAAAAAAATACACGCGTAGGATTGGCCGGGAACACATTGTTGAGGCAAGCAAGTTCCGCTTGAAAGAGTATACCCAGCACTGCATTGAGTGGCCACACAGGCGCTGAGTGCAGACCCTGTGGAATTACAGTTTTGTGTTCCTGACCCACCGGTTACCGTACAATTTTTTATTTCATTAGGGTTACAGACTTGTGGAAGGCAAAGATTTCCTGATTTATAAAATCCGTTTTGACAAGATTCAAACTCGCAGGCGGCCCACATTTGGTTTCTGCAAGTTTGTATTCCGTTTGTTCCGGTTTGAAGTAAGCAGGATCTCGAATCTTCAGAAACGCACTCTTTGACTTCGTATGAAGAAAGCTGAAGATCTTCTTGGCCGGCCGGTTTAAATCCTGGCGCACAGTTTTGAAAAACTGTGGCAAAAAAAATAAATAGAATTGAGATAATTGAAATTTTTGCGAGCCAGCTTCGCATGCTATTCTATCGGCAATTGGGGGAGTTCACTCAAGCTGAAATCTCAATTTGAGACGGAGTTAAGAGCTTATCTAAACTGCGTGTAAGCGCTTTGAATTCAAATAACACCAGGGCTTTATTAGCCAAGTAGGCTTTCAATGTAATTTCCAACTTTCTCGGCATTGGTCAGGTCATCGGGCAGGCCTGTCATTGCGAAATACTCACGGGTTCTTTCTTTGCTTTGCCGGGCCAGCGCGCTGGTGAATGAGGTTGAAAATTTTTCGCGAGCAGGCTTGTTTTTAAGCGTCAGCAATTTGTTGTACAGGCCGCAAAACTTTATCGACAACTTGTACCAGTAAATTTCTTCTTCGTTTAAGTCAAAACTTCTTAAGACATTTCTTTCATTTAGAAGCATTTGTATTTTGGCAAGACCTGCGATGGCACTTTGACTGTCAGTCAAACCGAATTCTGCAAGAAATTCCGTAGAATCCATGCTGCGCTCCCGGTATTTTTGAATCAGGGCCTTCAGAACTTCCGGTGGCGGCGACAGACGGAAAAAAATGAGATCCGACTTTTCTATAGCGTCAACAAACAGGCCTATAAGCAGCAGTAGGCGCGAGTAAAATGGCAGTGAATCAAGTGTGAGTGAGTTAAAAGAAGAGTCGCTTTCACCCTCAGCTTCTACAGGGTTAATGAACTGAACAGGAAGTTGAACTTCCATTGCGAGGAGTTTTACGGTGTTGGAAATATAACCGGGTGTTTGGTATTCAGGGCAAAGATGAAGAGCCATGTTCAAAAGCTGTTTGATGGTTGGATCTTGTTTGTATCCGTTTTCATCCAGCCAAGGAATAGCAGCGTCGGCGAGCTTAACAGATTTATCAGAGCTGTTTGAAAACAGCATCATCGCAATGGCCAGCCACGACTGCAAACGCCTTTGCTTGCCGATCATCAAGGCGGCCAGGCAGGTAACACGTGATTCCTGTGATAGCGCGGGAATGTTCAAAGTTGGGGGATTTATATTTGTGATGTACTGCAGATTCTTCAACTTAGAGGTGTGATGAAATGGCTCATGCATAGTTGGGTTTGACCAATCAGCATTTTCTGCGATGTTTTCGCGGCTGAGTATTTCAATGAGCTCTAAAGCGTCACTTCGCTTCTGATCGTGAAGGCCGTTTTCATTAAAGAATTTTAAAAACTTTTTAAGTTCTTGCGGAAAATTCTTTAGCACCTCTTCGGCAGCAAACTTCAGTGATCTCTTTTTAAAAAACGTAGCCTTCACAAAGGCTGCAATACTTTCTGCATGCTGGCGGCTAATGGCTTCGGCGGCAATTGCATGCTCTAACGTGTATCTGATGTTGATCATCGCATCTGTTACAGAACAAAAATCATGCTCTTGCCCTAGATGAAAAACTGTGACTTCGTCATCGTCAGAAATTTTCTGAGATTTGTAGTCATCAAATATTTTTCCGTGGCCTCGCATTCCGTAAGGCTCTGTTTCAATGGCACGAAGCGCGCCCAGGCTTGAACAGCCATACACCACACAGCCTTTGTTTAACACGTAAAGTATTTCCTTGTGCCAGACAGCCGGAACGCGGTCGAAGTATCCATCAATTATCAGGAATTTTCTAAACCCTTCGCGGTAGGCCTCAAACAGTTGGCCGCAGCTGATCGGAGAAACAAACACAAACCGGTCAGCATGTTTTTTGCGGAATGAATCTTGGCCCGAGAGTGTCGGCCCTGAAAAAACCAGAATTTTACTGGTCATCGATTGGGACGCTTCTTAATCCCGGGCAAACAACATGCACCACCGGGATATTGCCATATTCTTCCCGCTGGTGATTGAAATAACAGATATCTTTAAAGCCATGTGCTGATAATTTTTCAAGCGTCCACTGCAATGCCTGTTGGTGACTTTCAAAACTCATTGATGGCGGAACCTGGTTCCACTTCAAAGTCGGTGCAATTTTTTCTCGTGGTACAGAAACCAGATCCTGAAAACGGTACAGCCACGGATAAATGTCATCGCGGGCTGCAGTTATAATTGTAACCCGGCTCTGAATGGCTTCGGTGATCGCTCGTACAAGTGCGATCTCGGCCGAATAATGCGAGCCATGACCCTTAAATTCAAAATTTCCACGAGAGAGAACACTGTTTTCTTCGATAGCAGCTTCAAATACCGGAATATTCAAAGAACCGTGAATGGCTTTTACAGTAAGTGATACATCGGCCTTTTCAAGCTCATGCAGCAATCCCGCAACGAGAGGAATCTCTGAAACCGAATGCAGATCAAGATAACGATGACTTCCGTCTGCAGGTTCGGGCGAAAAGTTATATTCGTAAATCGCTTGTCGTTCGATCAACTCGTAAACTCCGTGCAGTATGGCCTCTTCACTTGTGTTGCCTGAAGCGAGTCCGTTTCCGGAAGGGCTCAGACCCAATGTTGAAATTTCTGTGCGCTTTGCGATTCTATCCATGTTAATGAACTCGCGGGGCACCAGCACCGACTGACCATCAATAAGATTTGTAAACGAAAGCCAGCCGATAGACTCCTCTTCAGAAAATAAAGACGATAACTTTGAAGGTTCCAAGCGGTCGGGCGAGATGAAGCGGATTTGTGAAGACCTCAGCGCAGAAACACTTGCGTTGACCGTTGCCGGTGGCAGACGTTCAGCGTGAAAAAGTTCAATCGCCTCCATTATGGCAGACACATCCGCAAGTTCGCGGGTCATTCCCTTTCCTTGACTGGCGGAAAGGCAGCGGCCATTCGGGCGGTAAGCGAAAGAAACCGGTACCTTCATATCACTAAGGCCTTCTTGTGAAGCCACTCTGGTAATTCCAAAAATAGGAAGCAGCGGTTTTACGCGCTTCAACGTATCAGCCGCTGTACAAGACCTGATTGTTCCGCCAAGATTTAAAATCATTTTTTTTCATTCCAGGAATTTATTCCGCCACGAAGATTAAAAACATCGGCGTAACCAAGCCGGTGCAAAATTTGCACTGCTTGGGCGCTGCGGCTTCCTGAAAGGCAGTAAAGCACAAGCGTTTGATCGGTGTCGCCAATTAATTTCCGGATGCGGACTTCATTTGATTCAACATTGAATAATTGCGAAAGCGGCAGCGACACTCCGCCCAGATTACCAGAATTGTGTTCATCCTCTTCGCGAACGTCGACAAGTCTGAAATTTTCGCCGTGATTTATTTTTTGTCTAACTTCTGATGCACTGATTTCGGTCGCTTTATCGGTACTGCAATAATCAGAATAGGTTCCAAGTTGAATATTTGAAGGTTTTTTACAGACAGTACAATCCGGGTTTTTTGAAAATTTTAATGTGTGAAAATCATTTGTTAGCAGATCGAAATTTAATAATGTGCCTTTAAGCAGTGAACCGATTCCCAGCTTCCATTTGATAAATTCAAGAGCCTGATAGGCCCCCATAATTCCCGGTAAAACACCAATGACCCCGGCTTCGTTGCAGTTAGGCGCCAGTTCTGGCAGAGGCGGTTCGGCAAATACGCAGCGGTAACAGCCGCTCTCAGCGCAAAAAACCGCGACCTGACCAGAAAACTGATTCACGCTGGCAAAGAAATTTAATTTTCCCTGCTTGATCGCCACATCGTTAATTAAATACCGGGTTGAAAAATTATCGGTGGCATCGATCACGGCTTCGTAATCTGAAAGAATTTTTTCTGCGTTGTTAACGTCAAATTTTTCAAAATAGACGTCTACGATAATTCCGGGATTTATTGCCAGCAGTCTTGCTTTTGCCGAAGCCACTTTGCTTGTGCCAACATCACTGTTTGAAAACAAAACCTGTCGCTGCAGATTGCTAACGTCAACAACGTCGTGATCAATAATTCCGATTCGCCCCACGCCGGCAGCCGCCAGATACTGAAGGGCAGAACTGGCTAAGCCCCCTGCGCCCACGCAAAGTACACTTGCACTTTTTAATTTAAGTTGACCTTCTTCGCCCACCATTTCTAAAACGGTTTGGCGCTGATACCGGATTTGTTCTTCGGGCGTTAACGGGGTTTTAGTTTTCATCCGCCGGCCATGCTCAAAATGACTTCGATAACGTCTCCGCTTTTAAGAGAAAGCT
>JANWIU010000049.1 GCA_025449725.1 Pseudobdellovibrio sp. | reverse complement strand
CAAAAAGGACGCTAAAGCGCCCTCTTTATTTTTGCGAATACTGAACCACGCCGTAAACGACGTGGCTAAACAAAAATTTTCTTGACTTGTTAAACAAAAAGAGTAATATAAAGCCACTCGTAAAAAGTAACCCGATTTCAAACAAAAAGATGAATTTCGGACTCCTGAATTCCACTTTTCTTTTCTATTGGACGCTCTCCGCCCAACAGTCAAACCGTGCCCAATCACCCGGAAGCATAATAAATGACCGATTAATATTACGAAAGGTCGAACGAGTCAAGGATTTAGAAATAAATAAAAAGACGGAAATGGTGGAGAAAATAATATGGCAAAAGTGAAATTTAGCTTGGTTGAACAAAACTCCGACGTGAGATCAAGTGACAAAGCTTACGAATTCAGGATTGACAACCAGGATGCAAGTGCAATCTCTTTGTTATCGATAACTCCGAGAATACCTGAAGGCGTTGAGTTGGTTGAAGTAAAAAACCCATCGCTTCTTGCTGTAAAGGCTAGATACTCTAATTTATGTGAAG
This sequence comes from Pseudobdellovibrio sp., assembly GCA_025449725.1. Taxonomy (GTDB): domain Bacteria; phylum Bdellovibrionota; class Bdellovibrionia; order Bdellovibrionales; family Bdellovibrionaceae; genus Pseudobdellovibrio. The sequence goes on along the minus strand of JANWIU010000049.1, from coordinate 11,399 downwards.
AACTAACCATAATTCTCAAGCGTCAACAATTTATTTCATATAAGGCTTTACGCGATCAAATTGCTCAGGTAAACGCAGACTATTGGAATGAAACTACGAGTAAATTCTCATCTTTTTTAGGACAGGCTATTTCCTTTACGCTTGGGTTAAAAAAAAGCCGTCAAAGGGAATTAAGCGCACGAATGAACCAAGAATTTAGCTCTTTTTTTTATGTAATCGAAAATAAATCTCACGGGGAAATCGCGTTAGCCAAACTTTTGGAAGATGAGAGTGTCAGTAAATCCATTAAAGAAACTTTCGAATTAAAAGTAAAACAACTTATTGAATTAGACAAAAAGCTCGGATCAGATTTTGAATCTTCTTCATTAGCAACTATTGAGCCCGAATCATTTTATGCCGTAACTTATATACTGAAATTTCCACGAAGTTACATAGACTCCAGAAGATTCAATATCTCCATTGAAGGTAGTTTTTCGAAATCAGCTAGCGCGGAAAGACACGTCGGGGGAGCAACAGCTTCAGTTATTATCAGCCCGAAACCTTATATATTATCGTTAATTGCAATTGCCTCAAGCTTGCTGGGTTTAACATTGAAAACCAATATTGACGTGTCAGTGCCGGAAAAGAATCTGGATTTTTATACTCAAATGCAGCAGGCGTTTACTCAGGGTCCTGTTCTCTCTTCAGCCATTTTGGCGCTCGTTTTTTTTAACGTTTATGAATTTACTGATTTGGGTCGAAACTTAAAACTAAATATAGGATGGAGAAGCGCTTTACTCATTGGCATCCTGTGTGGGTTGCTCGGAGATAGAATCTTATTTGCATTAAAGGCATTAATCGGAGCTAACTAGTGCTTTCTGTTTATGGGTAAGTTCCACGATCTTTGACTCCCGTTAAAAAGACAAAATTCGCTCCTGTGCGAAATGCCTGTTTATCGGGCTGAGTATTTATTTTGCTGCGCGACGTGTAAGTCGGTTTCCGCAGCGTGTAAGTCGCTTTCCGCAGCGTGTAAATCGCATCATGCAGCGTGCGAGTCGCTTTCCGCAGTGTGTAAATCGCTTCACGCAGCGTGTAAGTCGGTTAATTCAACGCGCTATCCGGTCAATTCATTGTGTAAGTCGGTTCATTCAGCGTGTAAACGTGTTCATACATTTAATCTTCGGCTTTATAAAAGCATAAACACTTAAACTTTTGGAGGTTACACGTAAAAATGAACGATAGAGAAAGAGCAAGGTACGATATGTTTGTCCGCGTCAGGCAGTTTGGGTTGGATAATGCGGCGGATTTTCCCGTGGGAAGCGTCAGCGCGGTGCAGTTTGGTGAAATTACTACGGTTATCGATCTGATCGAACAGCTCGGCGCTCAGCAAGCGTCGAGCTTTGGTGAGGCGCGCTTTGGCTTCAGCGGCAAAGCCACGGCGCGCGAGAATTTGCGCGAAGAGATGTCCGAAATTTCGCGCACTTCGCGGTCGATGGTTTATCAGTTTCCCGGTATTAACCTGCTATTTCGGATGCCTCGAGCAGATAATGACGCTAATTTGCTTGCCAGCGGACGCGCTTTTTATACCGAATCCGGGGATTACGCAGATGATTTTATCGCTTACGGCTTGCCCGCTACTTTTCGGAATGAATTGCTAGCCGCTGCCAATGCGTTTGAGCAAAGCTTTGGAGCGCCGGGAACGGCGATCGATTCGCAGGTTGAAGCGACCGCCGAAATTGGCGAAGCCGTCCGCCGTGGAATGATCGCATGGCGAATTTTGAACGGTGTTGTGAAAAACAAATACCGAAACGACGTCGGCAAGCTCGCCGCGTGGCTGTCTGCGTCGCACATCGAGAAAGCGCCGAAACCCGCCCCGGAACCGACACCGCCGACGCCATAGTATTTAAAAAGCGAAAAGGGCAACTTTTACGGTTGCCCTAAAATATTGAATACACCCGGCATGATTCGAACATGCGACCTCTTGATTCGTAGTCAAGAAACGCCAAATTTCAGGTTATTTCCCATCGTTTCAAAAAAACAGGTTAACGACTAAGCGAAACTCATTTTGCGCGGTCTGCCGGTGGCTTTAGGCGAAGGAAAGAAATCTTTGATAAGATTCCATTGACTTAATTTGATGATAATTAAAAGTGACAAAAAAATTCCAATCATTCCGGGTCGGGGACTGGTTACGGCGATGTCCAATAAATTGCGATTGGATTATTTAAATTCGCATTCAATACCGACCGGGGAGATTTCAAAAACAGACCTTGATATTCAAAACATTCAAAAAAACATTGAATCCTATATTGGAACAGTTGAAATACCTCTAGGGATAGTCGGTCCGCTTTTGTTTAAGACCGCTGAAGAAAAGGAAGAGCTGGTATATACTGCAGCCGGAACCCTCGAAGGCGCTCTGATCGCAAGTATGAACCGGGGAGCTAAAGCGATTAGTTTAAGCGGCGGCTTTACCGCCAATGTTCTTTGGCAAAAAATGACCCGCGCACCTCTTTTTATTTTTGAACAAGAGAAACATGTATCAATTTTTGACTCATTTATTAAACTTAATTTCAGCGAAATAAAAAAGAAAGCCGAAGGTTATTCCAATCATGCCAAATTACTGGAACTTGATTGTATATCATTTGAGAATGTTGCCCATGTAAAATTTACCTACACTACCGGCGATGCTTCGGGTCAAAATATGACGACCACCTGTACCTGGCATGCGATGCTCTTTATCGTCGAAAAATTTACACGGGATACCGGCATTCACCTCAAAGATTGGATACTGGAAGGAAACGGATCTTCTGATAAAAAAGTTTCCAATTATTCAACTACCAAAGGCAGAGGAGTGAATGTCACAGCGGAGTGTTTTTTGAGCGAAAAAATGATGAACGAAGTCCTCAGAACCAGCTCCCAAAAGATGATGCAGGCATTTTCACCGTCCTGTAAACTGGCGAAAATGGACGGAATGTTTGGTTACAACATAAATGTAGCTAATGCGGTAGCCGCCATATTTGTAGCTACCGGTCAGGACCTGGCTTGTATCCACGAATCAAGTGTCGGAATCCTGAACCTTTGCCCAACGGGCGATGGACTGCAGATCAGTCTGAACTTGCCCAATTTGGTGATCGGAACAGTCGGCGGCGGGACTCATTTAAGCAAGCAATCAGAAGGGTTAAAGATCTTAAAGTGTCAGGGAAATGGCAAAATAAACAGGTTTGCAAAACTGATCGCCGGTTTTGCGATGAGTCTCGAAATTTCTACCTATGCCGCGATTGTAAGCGGAGAATTTGCCAAAGCCCATGAAAAATTAGGACGAAACAAACCCGTCAACTGGTTATTGCGTAATGAGTTGACCGGATTATTTTTGGTAAACTGTTTGAACCATTTTAATCAGCCCGTGAGTTCGATCGAGCTCAAAGAAAATGAGCTTTTGGAAAACGGCATTCTTACGCAGATTGCCAAAAAAGTTACCAAAAAATTAATCGGTTTTGAAACGTTAGTCTTAAACTATAAAAACGGATCTGAAGAGACGATTGAAAAGACAGTGTTGTTGAAATCAAAACCCCTGGACCAGGAAGTTATTAAAGGACTCCATATTCTTGCCGCTTCGATCGATCCTGAATTATCAGACCTTATTAAAAAACACCAACATCAGCTGGAATATGAAAATTGTCATTTCAAGGAAAGCGAGGCGTATCGCTTTTTAAGCAATAATAATTCGACTTATATCCCCCGGTTTTACGGTGAATATACCCATCAAAAACGCGAGATCTTTCTCTTTGTCATCGAATACCTCGATCCGGACCGGTTGTCTTTGTTTAATTCTGAAAATTCTCCTGAAAAATGGACTCCCGTTCAAATTGAGGAGGCAATAAAAACGGCGCAACACTTTCATCACCTGTTCAGAGAAAAAGGAATGATCGAGGATGACCTAAAGTTTATCAAAAAAGAATTTGAGCCGTGGAAATCAAATCAGCTTTACAATAAGTTGATCTCGTTATTGATCGCCGAAGAAAAGGATTCATTCAGAAAAGAGGAATTACAAAGTTTATTGGACGCTGCCCTCCGACTCGAAAAATTAAAGGAAAAAATCACGGTTCGAAAAACCATCGTCCATAATGATTACAATCCAAGAAATATAGCAGTCCGCCAAAACGGTGAGTTGGCCGTTTACGATTGGGAATTGGCTCTTTTGAATTATCCGCACCGGGATATTATTGAATTCCTGAGCTTTGTCCTAAAAGAAGATTTTACCAAAAAAGAGTTGCTGAAATACCTTGAGTTTCATTATCAATTTAACCTTGGCGAAAATCCGTCCCGTTCCGATTGGTACCTAACTTATCAATACGCGATCATCGAGTTTATTGTGACGCGGGTGGCATTTTATGAAGTTGCCGGGATTGTGGTTAAATATGATTTTTCAAAGCGCATTCTTAATAATGCACTCAAAATGCTCCGTATTTTAAGTTCCGATAATTGAATAACGGAGAGAAATTGGAAACTCTTTGCCTACTTCTCGTTCGTTGTGATTGAGAGACTTCTGACCGCCGGGAACCGCGATTTTTGACACAAAATCAATGAATGAACTGTTCACACATCTTTTGATTGTTCTGGTGCCATTGATAATCACCAGTACTTTTCATATGGTAGTGGTCAAAAAAAAATGCCTGACGGTTTTAGAAACCCCCATTTGGCTCGAAGGATTTGGCGAAAACAAAACCTGGCGAGCTATGTTTTTTGTGCCGTTAACCAATGGCTTATGCTTGTGGTTGATTTCGTTAGTCTGCGATTTGCCATTGGCTTATCCATTTTTGCTCGGTTGTACCTTGGGATTAAGTTATTTACTCTTCGAATTACCCAACTCGTTTTTGAAACGTAAGGTGGGAATCAAACCCGGGAGCCATCATCATAAACACAAGTATTTGTTTTATCTGCTCGATAAAACAGAGTCCGCCTTTGGCGTAACCTTGATATATTTCATAATTACCGGGATAACCTTGAAAATGACCCTGGCGTTATTTCTGATCAATAGCCTAACACACGGCGTGATAGCTTTTTTATTGCTTAAATTAAAACTTAAATCCAGTTTCTGATGTATATTACACCGCTCCATAATTTAATTGATGTCGATCTCTATGGCGCCAAAGCGGCTCATCTTTCAAAAATGAAAAGAGGAGGCTTTCCGGTGCCGGATGGATTTGTAATCTCTGCGGACGCCTTTTTTTCCTTTTTTATCGCAAAATCCGATATGACTGATTTGATCACTGAAATCAGATCCGAATTAAAGCGGGTCGGAGCCGCAAAATATATGGTGAGAAGTTCGGCTATCGGTGAGGATTCGGATGAAAACTCATTTGCCGGACAATTGGATTCCTTTATTTCATCGGGCGAAGAATCTGACATTATCGCACATCTCAAAAAATGCTGGGACTCCTATCAGAACGAAAATGTGCGGGTCTATGAAAAACACAGCGGGAAGAAACTCAATGGGATGGGAGTGGTTATTCAGCAATTGATTGAACCGGATTTTGCCGGAGTTATCTTTACCCGTTCTCATTTGCAAGCCGGACAACTGTTGGTTGAATATGTCGAAGGACACGGGGAAAAACTGGTGTCAGGCGAGATGACACCGAAAAGTTTTCATTATTCCAGCAAAAAACCACCCACGGATAAGCACTTCTTGCCGGGGCTAAAAACGGGGTTAGCCATCGCCCAACAAATTGAACAATTCTACGGCTCGCCGACCGATATTGAATGGGCTCTCAAAGACGGCGTTTTTTATGTGGTTCAAGCTCGACCGATTACTTCTCAAATAAAGGAAATGGAAGTTTACTGGTCAAATACCAATGTCAATGAAAATTATCCCGATCCTATTTCGCCGCTTTTATATTCCGTTGCACGTGAAGCCTACTATCATTATTTTAAAAATTTATCCAGACTCTTTCGAATTCCGGCTGAAGAAATCAGAAGACTGGAACCGTCATATGCCAATGTTATCGGGGTCTTTGGCTGCAAAATGTATTACAACATGAGCAGTATCCACGAAATTTTATCGGCATCGCCATTCTCCGATTTATTGATCAAATCATTTGATAACTTTGTCGGGTATTCGGCAGAAAACAAAGGCACTCAAAAGGAGTTTGGGTTCAGGACAAAGCTTTCTTTTATTAAAGAATTTATTAGTTTGAACCTGAATTTGGAGAAAAACGTCAGCGAATTCGAAAAAATAGCAGATGATTATAGCCGGCAATTAAAAAAAGCAGTGGTCATGGAGGACCTTCGGTTATGTTTTCATAGTTTTATCGAAACTCGGATGCACAGCTGGTATCGGGCTTCGCTGTCCGACTTTTTTGCGATGACTTATCATGGATTATTAGGTAAATTCTGTTCCAAGTATTATGGCAATGAGGCTCCCGGCATTCAGAACAAACTTATCCAGTCCATCCCCGGACTAATTAGCAGCGGACCCATTATTGAAATGTATGATCTGATCGGGAAAATCAGAAATGACCCGGAAACCTACGAGAGTTTTAACCGTTTAGGGGCTCAGGAATTTCTCACCTGGCTCCAAAACAATGATTCCTCTGAAGAGATCTTAACGGCTATCCATTCCTATTTAGAAAACTGGGGTTTTCGTTGTTCCGGAGAGCTTATGTTAACCTCAGAAAATTACATCGAAAAACCTGATAGTTTTATTGCTCTTTTACAACAATATGAAAAATTGCCGAACCAGAACCCTGAGAAAATCATTCAAGAAAAATTTCTGGAAGCGACAGTTGCCAAAAAAGACTTTAGAAAAAAAATTCTTGACCGGGAAGTTTGGTTTTTACCAAAGGCATGGCTGCAGATCGGATTCCTGAATTTTTTGGTCAAAAGAGCCTGTCACGGCATTGCGTCCCGAGAGAGAGTTAGACTCAAACAGTCCCTTCTGTATTTTAGATTCAAGCAAGTGCTGCAAAAAATTGAAAAAGAATTTATCAAAAAAGGATTGCTGAAAAACGAAGGTGATATTTTGTTTTTGACCTATCCGGAGATTTCCGAACATCTTAGTGCTTCATCAATGTTGTTTAAGATCGCGCCTCAAATCATCGAGGAAAGACGATCCGAATTTTTACGAACTTCTGAACTGATTTACCCCGATGATTTTTATACGAGTCGGGGAATAAACAGCGCTCCGGCTGAAGTAATACAAAAAGGCAAGAGTCCCGAAACAGAAGGTTCGCTCAAAGGGATGTGCGCTTGCGGCGGCATAATTGAGGGCAGGGCAAAAGTATTATCCACCGTTTTAGAAGCCGGGAAATTGGAAAAAGGAGATATTTTAGTGACCAGGCAGACGGATCCGGGCTGGGTGGTCGTGTTCCCTTTAATCAGTGGATTGATCGTGGAAAGAGGAGGCATGCTTTCGCACGGGGCAATTGTTTCCAGAGAATTTGGGTTACCCGCGATTGTGGGTGTTGATTCGGCGACAACCCTGATCAAAGATGGTGACCGAATAATCTTAAATGCCAATTCCGGCGAAATTACGATTTGTGAGTAACGCATTGACCACCTACCTCCGGCAACGAATTCAACCTCTGTGGTTGATAATTCTCGCTATCTTTATTTTCTTATTTAGCCGTCCCGCTTCTGAATTTAAGACCGGTTCTTTTATATCCTTTGTTTTACTGATGGTTTTTCTATTAGTTTTTCGTTTATACGATGATCTGATGCAAGCGGATAATGATCAGGGCAAACCCGATCGGAGCTATACTGCTCCGGCGGAAAGAAAAACACTTTTTTATTATTTAATTTGTTTTTTCTGTCTTTTATTGGGTATTGCATTTTATGTTTCTAACTACCTGGCTTTGTTTTTTTTCTGTTTTATTACAGTCAATCACCTGCTTTATTTATTGTTCATCACTAACAAAACCGGCGCCGGATTGCTTCCGTTATTAAAATATCCCTTTGTTTGTTTTCTGCTCCAATTTTCTGATTTTTCAGCCCTAACCATCGGGGAACATATTGTCCTACCGGCACTATCATTATTTTTGGCTTTTGTTGCTTTTGAAAGCATGGAAGACAAGACATTTCCAATCCCGATCAAATATTCCTGTTTTTGGCAGGTATTTTCTTTTATTCTGATTCTGGCGGGGAAGGTAAATGGACTGAGTATCCTTACTTTTTTTCTTTTATTGTCGTTGTCTTTAGTTTGGAATTTCTTTAATATGAAGGGCTATCCCTATCTATATCTACTGTGTTTTTTAGTTTTTAGAATACTTATTGATCAATTATGACGTTTAGTCCTTCGGATAGAGTTCAGGAATTAAAAAATCCCCCCCATTTTCAATATGAGACGGTCAATTGTTATCTTTGCGGACAAAACGAATGCACTGAATTTCTGATCGGGGAAGAGGATTTGACCGGAAAGGACGGTAAGTTTCTTTATGTCAAATGTACTAACTGTAGTTTGGTTTATCAAAATCCCCGCTTAAACATCGGCTCTATCAAAGAATATTATGACAGCGAATATCTGGCTCATCGAAAGAAAAAAGATTGGGGATTCTTAACCCCTTTGTACGAATGGGCGATGAACAAGTTCGACCGCGATAAAGAGAAAATGGTGCAAAAATATTTTCCGGTAAACGAAAATACCCGATTACTGGATGTTGGCTGTGCGGTCGGGACCTTTCTCGTGTATATGAACCAGAAGTATCAATGTAAAATTTCCGGCGTTGATTTTAAAGAAGACCTGGATTATCCCGGTTTTGATAAAATTGACTTTCACCAAGGCGTTTTTTACGACCAAAATATTCCGCCAGAATCAATGGATCTCATCACTATGTGGCATTTTTTTGAGCACGATTACGATCCGGTGAAAAGCCTGGACGTGGCCAGGAAAGTTTTAACCGAAGACGGCAAACTAATTATCGAAGTGCCTCGTCTGGATTCCGTAACTTTTAGATTATTCAAGAATAAATGGCCGGGAGTCCAGGCACCGCAACACACAGCACTGTATTCCAAAAAAACCTTGGTTGAAATTCTGGAAAAGAATGGATTTGAAATCGAAGCCTATTTACCCTTTGGGGCTTTTCCGCCCTACTTTTACATTTTCACCGGGACTTATTTTAAGTTTATAGGTAAGGGATTGAATCTTGACCGAATTATTGTCCCGTATTTTTTGGGACAATTTCTGTTGTTCCCGATTCTTCTTTTTAAGAATTATCTCAACCTCTCGATGCAGACGGTTGTATGTGGAAAAAAATAAAATATATCTATCATTTTTCTGTCGGCTTATTGCTGCTGACAACGATGGGGATTATTGCCCTTTCGTTGCGAATTATTTCGTTCGGTCTCTTGACGGATTTTAATCGGAAGCATCTGGTCCCCGCGTTTTCAAAAGCCATTCTCTGTACTCTCGGAATAACCTTGGAAAATGAAGTGAAGCTGGAAGAACCGGATCGTCCCCATTTTTATACTTTCAATCACAACTCACATCTTGATACTTTTATACTGATGTGCCTCCGTCTGACAAATACGCGGTTCCTGTTGAGCGAAAAAACGCTTCGTTACATCCCTGCCACTTTGGTCGCTTTGGCGATCGGGGTTTTATATATTCCAACCAAACCAAATAAAGAACGGCGGCTTAAATTTTTCATTAAATTAGCCGAACGAATAAAAAAGGAAAAAGTGAGCATCGCCGGATCTTCCGAAGGCACCGGCGGCGAATTTAATACAATCAATCAATTTAACCGCGGGGTGTATCATATGGCTCTGGTGTCGGAAATGCCGATCGTCGCCATTTTTATTTACACCCCGGTCGAATCAAATCCCTTTAACGATTTCAGACCGATCAAAAAAGGCACTGTTCGGATGGAACTCCTTGACATTATTCCAACTACCGATTGGAAATTGGAAAATCTGGACAGCCACATTGACCAAATAAGAAATATGTATGTCGAAAAGTTTAATTCCTTCGGTGGAGCAAAAGCAAAATGATGAATCCTGATCTCAAACGAAACAATCTAAAAGCCTTTGCTCTTTTAGCCAGTCCTTTGATCTTAGCGGGTTTATCCATATATCTGTTTATGCTGAACAGTCTCATTTGGTATTGGCTGGGAACTCTGTTACTTTCGGTTTTCTTTGCCCAAACCTTTATTCTGTTACATGAATGCGGACATTTAAGTTATTTTGAAAATAGAATAATAAACAAATTTTTCGGACACATTTTCGGTTTATTAACCGCGATTCCCTTTTATAACTGGCAACAAATTCATAATCTTCACCACAAATGGACCGGTTGGCGCGACCTTGACCCGACCACCGAAAAAACGGCGAAACCGGTCAATTCAAAAATTACCCGATTCATCGTCAACTTTTGCTGGTGGCTCTTTATTCCTCTTTTTTATTTAACTTATAAACTTACTAATTATTGGAATCTATTTAAGATAAAACGTTTTGTCCCCTCAAATGTTTTAACTCCGGCAGTGATAAACGTGTCGCTTTACTTTTTGTTTTATGTTGTGATTTTTTATCTCTTTTCGACCGTTATCCTTCAATACATTTTACCGGCTTTTGTTTTGAGTTTGGTGTGGAAAGAACTTTTAATTATGACTCAACACACTCATGTCGAAATACCCGTTTCCGTAGGAAAGGACGTAAAACCCATTTCGTATATGGAACAGGTAAAATACACCCGGAGTTTTCATACCGCAACATTTATCGCCCGTTACTTTTTATTCAATTTCAATTTACACGAAGTCCACCATGCCTATCCCGGATTACCCGCTTATTGCCTCGATAAAATTGACCTGGACATCCCCAAGAAACCGAAATTTTCAGAATGGCTGATCAAAGCCAAATCTATGAAAGGGGTGGATTACATTTTCAAAACCTCAAAACAGACGGGAAAAATATTCTGAAGTGATGCTGATTTATCACAGGTGGGAATGTCGGTGGGAATAGAAAAGGGCAACTGTTATTGTTGCCCTAAATTATTGAATTTAATGGTACACCCGGCATGATTCGAACATGCGACCTCTTGATTCGTAGTCAAGCACTCTATCCAGCTGAGCTACGGGTGCGCAAAAGCAAGTTTTAAGACTACAAACACGGCACGCGCGTGTCAAGTTTAATCACAAAAACTACTTTGCAAAATAGCCCTGGCGCGTTTTGGAAATTAGGTCGGGATTGTTGACTTCGATCTTTATCGCCCGCCATTTGCCGTCGCGCTTGTCGTTGGTCGATTGATATTCAACGGTGTAAAGCGTCCGCAATTCGGCTGCCACGGCGCCGTAGATCTTTCCCAGGTCTTCGAGGCGGTTAATGACATTTAAAGTTCCGCCGGTTCGGTCGGCTAGTATTTGCAGACGCGTCCGCGCGGCGCTGAACATCGCTATCTGGATCGGCGTCGGATCGGCGAGCTTGAAAGGGTCGCCGGT
>JANWIU010000048.1 GCA_025449725.1 Pseudobdellovibrio sp. | reverse complement strand
GGTTGGTCAAAGTCGTCTTTAACTGTTTCAGATATAGTATAAGACTTTGCTACAAGTTGCTTTTTTATTTCGTGAAAACTTGCGAGGTCTTTTGCGGCTTGCTTTAACTCTTTGACACTGGTGGGGGCGTTTCCTGAAAACATCCAGAACGCCACAACGGCAGAAGCCACCATGCCGATGGCAATGACGAGGCTCGCTCTAAGAACGGCGAAAATCAGACCCTTCATATTAGAATTTATTTTTGAACATCATCGATTCAACGGGAATCGATTTTTTTTCGTTGTACTTGGCGTTAGGTTTTTTGTTGTACAGATTTTGAATGTCGCCTTTGGTTTCAAAATAAATCAGCTGACCAACTGGCATACCTGCATAAACGCGAACCGGCTGCTTTACAGAAATTTCCAGAGTCCAGTGGTTGCAAAAACCAACGTCGCCTTTACCGGCAGTAGCATGAATGTCGATACCTAAGCGGCCGACACTAGATTTTCCTTCTAAGAAGGGAACATGCGCATGAGTTTCAGTGTACTCTGCAGTAACACCTAAATAGAATTTTTCCGGAAGTAGAACGTAACCTTCTTCAGGAATTTCAAATGTTTTAATTTTATTGTGAGCTTTAGCATCCAAAATGTCGGATTCATAAAGCGCAAGTGTCTTACCTAAGTGCACATCGTAGGAGTTTGTACCTAAGCAAGAAATATTAAAGGGCTCGATTTTGATGAGCCCTTTTTCGATATGATTCAAAATTTCTTTATCTGTTAGAATCACTGTATTTTCCTAATGTCGTAAAAAACAATTCAAGTTGTAACTAACTATTTAGTTTCTCTATGAACCGTGTGTTTTTTAAGATTAGGATTGTACTTTTTCTTCTCCAAGCGGCCTGGAGTTTTAGTCTTATTTTTAGTTGTAGTGTAGCGAGAAACCGGAACGCCAGCGGCTTTGGCTTCTGTGCACTCTAAAGTTACAATGATACGACCTGATTTCTTTGCCATAATTAATCCTTTTAATTCGAAATTCCAAAGACAATATTTATAAGTAAGTTTACAGAGCTTCGTCAATGGAATATAAAGCTTTTGGGGGAAAATTATGCTCAAAATGCCTATTTTGCTGCTTATCCTGTCACTCTTGGGTGCGCCTAAGGCCTTTAGTCAGCTTTACGATGGGAAAACCCTTTCAAAAACCGATATAAACGATTTGGCGTCTAAGGTGAAACCAGGCACCATTCTTTTGCTGGGGGAAAACCCCGGCCTGGCCACTCATCGTGATCAGCCTCTGGAAACCCTTAGGGCTTTACGTGCGGCCGGCCTTAAAGTTTCAGTCGGATTAGAATTCATAAATTACACTGATCAAAATTTTGTTACCGACTATAGAAGCGGAATCTTAAGCGAACAGCAGTTTCTCAGCGCTGTTAAGTGGAGTCAGGGCTTCAGTTTTGATTTTTACCGCGAGCAACTAAACTTTCCTGCGATCGAAGGCGGGGAGCAGTCATTAGGTCTTAACCTGCCGCGAACTCTCACAAGTAAAATTTCACGCAACGGACTTGAAGCCTTAACAGCCGATGACTGGAGCTTGATGCCACCCGGGTTTCAACTGGGGAGGGACAGCTACCGTCAGCGCTTCATGGCAGCGGCAGGCGCTCACTGTAAGGTGCCAGAGAACTGCTTCGCGGCTCAGTGCGCGTGGGACGACACGATGGCCTGGCAAGCAACGAATTTTATTACTACTCACCCAGATCACGTCTTAGCTGTCGTCGTGGGAGAATTTCACGTTCAGTTCGGCGGCGGAATCAAACACCGGTTGTTACAGCGTTTACCGGAAGCAAAAGTCATTACCCTTTCGCAAATCTGGGCAGAGGACATGACCGATGAAGAAGTCCGCACAGCAATGCAGCCTTCTGATATAGAAGGTGAGCGCGCTGACTTTATTTGGGTAGCAAAACCGGAATAACTCAGCCTTCGGCAATTTTTTTTATTTCAGCATAGTTTTTGTTTTCGAGAATAGCGGCAATGACAAGCGTTGCTTTACGCATTTTAGATAAAAAATCTTGCTGAGAGTTAATGACAATACGCTGTGGATGCACAGCCCAGGATTTTTTAACTTTTTCATTCAGGTTAAGCGCTTCCTGAAAACTCTCAGTGCGAATTTCGTTTGTGGCATCGTAGTCGGGCTCGGCCGCCGTATCCAGATGAATCACCCAGCTGTAACGGGCCACTTCCTTTTCAATCGAACTCCCTACCAGACTAAAAAACGGTTCTGCACCATCGGGCCAATAAGCAAGGGCATCCAACGATCCGCGGTCACAAACAATTAAAGCCTCAGGATAAAGTTTGCAGCGCAGGTCTTCCACTTCACGCTGAACCGAATAGATGGCTCTTTGTGCATGATAAACCCCTTCAAACGAAGGCACGCGGGGAAACCCGCCTTTATAAAGAATGGAAGCGGCTTCAGGAACTACTTTTACTTTTCCACCGGCATATTCTTTTTTTAGTGCTTCGATAAGTGTCGTTTTCCCGCCGGATGGCCCGCCGGTAATGGCAACTTTGATATTTTTTATCATTTGAATGTCCTTACACTATACACTTGGCAACCGCATCGTGGCCGATCCACGCCACAGGTGATTGAGGCCGAACGGCATCATGAAGCATGATGTATCCGCAGCCCTTAAAAACCAGCTCGCTTAACGTGGCCGTCATTAATAATTTCTCATCTTTGTGTAATGAAGCAATTCGGTCTGAAACATTTAATGCCGTTTCGATTTGATTTTTTCTGGAGTGATGAGGCCAGCCTTCAAAAACGCTGGTTTGTAAAAAGATGTCAGAGGTTAAAAACTCATCGACTACTTTAAAAACTTCGTGAAGATTTGATTCGGGTTTTAAAGCCTGGTGACACTCCAGTTCAATATTTTTCGTAAGCGAAGCAGTGGGCGCCTCTTTTTGAAGAGCGCGGATCAGGTTGTATAACGGAATCTCAATTCCCTGAAATATAGAACTGGAATTCGTCAAAATTTCAGGGCAGTTGTAAACGCAGGTTTGGACGCCCTTAGCCGCCCACTCTTTAGAATAATCTTCCAGTGCAACTTTTGCCCAGCCTTGAATATAGGGGGCGTAAGATTGCCATTGGTATTCGCCTTTAACAATAATCTCGGTACCATGATAACCATAAGCCACGTAGCTGACGGATCCACCTTGAGACGTAACTTTCTCTCGTAATGAAGAACTTTCTGCAACTAATGTGTTGAAAGTCTCAGCTGTAACTTCGCGAAAGTTCTGTTCTAGTAAAACGCCGATTCCGCTTTCCCAGAAAGTTTTAGAATCCAGAAAACGGTCGCCAATTCCCTTAAAAACGCGGTTCATCAACGGCATCACTATTTTACAGCGCGGAACGCCGCCGGCCATAAGGTGCGCGAAGTGAACATGGCTGCCCGGAGTCAAATGCAGGGCCAGTTCTTTTAAAAAGAGCTGAACATTTTTACGAAATCTTTCTCGGCCTTTTATTTTTGAAAAAGTTAATGAGGACTCAGGAATAGAAGCGTTTTGCCAGTCACTTAACTTAACGCCACTCAGGTAGTCGATGGGGGCTTTACCGCTTTCGTCTTTTTCAAGATCGAATCCGGCTTCTAGCGGAACATTTATAAAAGGACGGGGAATGCCGGCGGATTCCTCTTCCGTTAGCGGGCGTAAGTCGCCGTTGCTATCGCGGCGACCAACTGTTGCGCGAACGATTTTTAATCCGTTTTTTTCTGCTTCTTCAACCAAACCGTTGGCATACCCTCTGTTAAATAGCTCGCCGAATAATACAAGGACGTCGCCACTTTTAAACTGTTGCTTGGCCGGCCTTTGACGAATTGGAAAATAGTCTTTCATATTCATTCCTTTAAAAGGGGAATGATATCCCGAGCCCCTTCTTGACTCAACACCGGGTCATTGACACGATACGCAGATGCATAAAAACGGGCAAAAAATTGTAAGTTTGGTTCCGTCATGGACAGAAACTCTGCTGGAGTGCGGTCTTGAAGTGGTTGGTCGAACACGATTTTGCATTCATCCAGAAGAAAAAATTAAAAATATCCCGGTTGTGGGCGGAACCAAGAACCTCAAGGTTGAGGAACTGTTAAAACTTGCGCCCGACGTGGTAATTTTGGATAAAGAAGAAAATAAGAAAGAAATGGCGGAAGATTTGTGGAAGCACGGTATACAGACCGAAGTTTCACAAATTGACAGCGTAAAAAGTGCAGCTTTGTTCATTCAGAAGCTGGCAGCGGATTTTAAAAGCGAAAAGCTGGGAACACTCGCTGAGGACTACTTAAATTTGGATGCCTGTAAGTTTTCAAAGTCCAAATTTATTGAAAAGGCCGTCATTAATTCTAACGCAGAAATTGAATTTAATAATTTGTCCTATGTTATCTGGAAGAACCCATGGATGGTCATCGGTGAGGGTACTTTTATTTCAGATGTTCTGAAACATTTCGATTTTGAATTGGCTAAACTGGGTAAGCCCGGAGAAAAGTATCCGAAAGTTTCAGAAGAAGATCTAAAAAAGACGTTCGGTTTGTATTCCAGCGAGCCTTATCCGTTTGAGCAAGAATTTATTTCTTTAACAAATGCCGGTTTCAAAGGGGCCCACGTTAACGGCGAAAAGATCAGTTGGTACGGCATCCGTAATTTTAAATTTTTACAGAGCTGTTCAGAATAAGTTCTAAAACTTTTTGGCTGGCATTCAGGTTCTTCTTCATTGCGAAGGTAACCGCTTCTTTATCTTTTAGGCGGATTTTTTCAAAGATCATCTGCATGTCTTCCGGGGTGTTGCCGGAAAAAACAAAACGGTTAAGATACTTTACGCCTTCAGGGCTGTTTTTAAATAAGGGCCCAACCGCGACTTTCAATCCGCAGCAAAGTGGCTCCATAATCGAATGAACTTTATCTTTAAATGACCCACCAACAAATGCGAAATCTGCAAAGCGGTAACAATCGGCCAGATAGCCGATTTTATCGATCAGCAGTACATCACTTGTCATGCGGATATCATAACTTCCGGCCCTAAGACTGTCAGAAAGCAACTGCACGCTGAATTTATTTTTTTGAAGCTCTTCTCGCAAGCGGTTGATGTTGAATTCATTTACGTCATGGGGGCTTAACACCATTTTAAAACTTTGATTTTTCAGCCAAACGAAAGTTTTAAAGACAACAGCTTCGTCCTGTGGCCAAGTCGAACCGAAGACTGCAATCTTTGAATTCTGCGATAAATCGATTGTCGATTCCTGAGATAACCTGAAAAAAACCTGGTCAAATCGGGTGTCGCCGTCATTCGACACCTTAACTGAGGGAATCACTTCCTTTAACTGTTCTGCTCCGAACTCATCCACGCAAGAAACAAAAGAAAAGTGGCGAAGAAGCCTTCGGTATAACAACTTCGAAACAGAATTAAATTTCGGATTGAATGAAAATAGGCCCATCGGTGTGTCGTGCTGCCGGGCCTGATAAATCAGCTCCGGCCAAATATCTGTTCTGGAGAACAGAAGGGCCTTTGGCTTTATTGAATAAAAAAGTTTTTTCAAATCCTGAGGCTGATCCCAGCAAATGGGTAAAAACTCTTCTACAAAGCCAGAAATGTTTCCAAATAGTTTTTCTGCAGACGGGGAAGAGTACGTAACTGTAATTTTAGCTGTAGGATCAAGTTCCTTAAGTTTTCGAATGAGGGGTTTGCAGTATTCCAGTTCTCCGCTGGACGCATGAAACCAATAACTGCCGGTCAAATCTTTTGTGGGCAGCAGATTTTTTTGACGGAGGATAATCCAGCCTTTTAAATCATTTGGTAAAAGCGGCCTTAAAAGCAGCACGATAAATTTGATTATCGAATAAAGAACCCGGTACAAATAGATCATGCAGTCCCTATAGTTCTTCGTAAGTGGCCTGAAACCTCTTCAACCGTTATAGAACGTAAACACTCTTGAAAGTTGGGGTTACGGCAAGGGCCTTGCCCATGTTTAGAACAGGGGCGGCAAGGCAGCTCTCGTTCTAAAATCAACGTCTTGGGGCGGGAAGGGAAGCCAAATGGTGCGGGCCCCATTAGGGCAATTGCAGGCCGTCCTAACTGTTCTGCAAAATGTAAAAGGCCTGTATCATTACTGATAACCAGCGAAGCTTATTCAATGATCGCAGCAGAATTAAGTAAATCTGTTTTTCCTGTAAGGTTAAAAGCATTTTTATTTTCGTTGAGAACCTCGGTAAAGGTGTCTCCGGGGCCGGCAAGAACAACAAACGTGGTTTCCGGATTGTCTTTAATAAGTTTATTCCAGTTTTCAATTGGCCAGCGCTTCAGTTCGTAGCTGGCAGAAGGTACAATCACAACGTAATCCTGAAATGGAACCAATGTTTTTTTCTGAAGAGGCTTATCTAAAAAGAGTTGCGGCGTATCCGGCAATCTGAATTTCATGTTCCAGGCTTCAAGCGGCTTAATAAGATCCCGCTGGCCTGAAAAAGGTTTTTCAAATTTATTAATCTGAAAATTGATGAGTAAGAATCTTTTAAATCTCATCATCGGTCTCACCAGTTTTTTATCGGCTTTAACCAGCGCGCGGATTAAGAATGAGCGCAAGTTATTATGAGCATCGTAAACGTGAGTGAAACCCTCGCTATTTAGATTTTTAATAAGATCTAGCAGGCCTTTGAAGCCGGTTTTTCGGTCTAAGAGCCACAGTTTTGAAATCTGCGGATGGTGAATTGCCAGCCCTTCCATATCGGCTCGGGTGACGAAGTGAATTTCTGCGTCCGGATGATAGGATTTCACGAAGCTTGGAATACTCAAAGCCTGAGTGACGTCGCCTATACTGGAAAACCGGATTACGAGAAGCTTCATTCTGTCATATTATTAAAAAAACTTGGTCTCTGTCCACTCAGGAGTGAGCTTTAAGCTTAAATTTTAGTCGAAATGGGGTTTAGAAACCTCTTCGCGTTGAATAACAGGCAAGGACTTGATAAATTAACACCAATGCACGTTTTGAAAATCACATTCTTTCTTGGCTCATTTTTGCTTGCAATGGGACTGCAAGCCGCAATTAAAACTTCAGTTGTCGCCGAAGGATTTTCATTAATCAGTACTGATTATGATCTGAGTCCGAAGTCATTTGCGTTATTAGGTTTAAATCTTCGATCGGATAATCCAACAGATAAGTT
>JANWIU010000047.1 GCA_025449725.1 Pseudobdellovibrio sp. | reverse complement strand
TGAGGCTAATCCCATTTTAAAGGCGGACGGCACAACTGTTATTTACGCCATGAAGTGGAATGAAAAAAAGAAAATTAAATTTTCAGTATCGGCTAACACACCTGAAAAATACCGAGAGCTTTTCAAAAATGCACTGCTTTATTGGAATAAAGCTTTTGGCGAAGACGTTATTGAAGTGACTCAACTTGAAGATAAATCTGTAAGCGCGCCGAAGTTCGACATGAATATCATCCAATGGGTTGATTGGGACGAAGCCGGTTTTGCTTACGCGGATTCTCATGTTGATCCACGGTCAGGTGAGGTCACCAGCGCACAGATTTTTATGCCCTCGGGTTTTATGAACATGGCCGTTTCAAGACGGGTTCGTCAAACAGAAGGTACACATCCGAAATCCTATTCATTAAAGGGATTTAAATCTTCAAAGTTATGTAACCGCAATATTCAAAATGATTTTGCCGGCCGCGAATCCAACATTGATATTTCAGAAGAGGCTATGCAAAAAGCTGTTGAAGATTACGTTTATGAAGTTGTCGCACATGAACTGGGTCACGTTCTAGGAATGCGCCACAATTTTGCCGGCAATCTGGCTGCGAACTATGATTTCAAAGATCGAAAAGATATTTTGCTTTCCTATTATAAAAATAAAAAAGCACCACAGGGTGTTGTAACTTCAAGCTCTGTAATGGAATATTCCCGTTTCGATGAAAGCGCCATCAACGGCGATAACTTTCGTACTGGTGGACCGGCATTAAGTTACGACCTTATGGCTGTTGCAGCTTTATATAAAGGTGTAAAACCTCCGACTGAAAACCGCCCGCTTTTCTGTACAGATTCAGATTTAGAGCTTTACCAGGACTGTAAGCAGGGCGACGCGGGAAAATCAGGAATTTCTGCTGTTGCCGGTGCTTACAAAGCTGAAGTAAATGGAATTGCCGCAAGGTTATTAAACCGCATTATTGCACGTTCTAAATATGCCGACGATTCTAAAGCAGACCTGGTTCCGGTATCTGAAGTGAATTTAACTCCGGATGAACTGGTTGGCCGTGCGCTGAATGAATTTAATCAGTTGATCGGGTCATTAAAGCAAGGTCAGCATTTTATAGCTGTAATCAATCCGAACAGACCGACGCTTGTAACTAAAAGAGCAGAGATTGAACGGCAAGAAAAAGAATTCTTGTTGGGTGAATTCGCGCGGCTTGGCGGGCTTGAAGAAGTAGCCGGCGGCATCAGCGAAAATTACGATCAAGAATTGGTTCAAAAATTCACACAGCTTTTGGAAGATCCGTTTTTTAATTCGGGTACACGCCGCGATGGCACTCAGTATTCGTTTTCAGACGAAGAAAAAGCCTTGATGATTGAAAACGTAAAAATCATTGCACCAAAAGTGAAAGAAGCTTTAATCCTCGGAGAGCTGAAAGCACTTTCAGGCAACGTAAATCCGGATGAAGATGAGCCGGCACCGTGGGCCGATAATGATCTGACGTATGAACTGGCTTCATTTAACTTAAAACGATTTGAAAAATTCGCATTAAGTAAAAACGCTGAAGAAAAGATATCTTCTAAAGTTGTTTTGAAATCCAAAGAAGAAAAAGCGGTGGAGCTCCCTGTTTACAAGTATTCTCAGCAGATCCGTGTGAGTGCAGCAAAAACTTTAACCGGATCAGGTAAAGCGGTCGACTGGGGTTTCATCGAAAAGCAAAAAGCATCTTCTTTAATGGATGAGGAGTTTTCACGCCTTGGAGACATCAGTCAAATCGATCTAACAGAGCTGGACAGAGAAAGTCTGCAGTGGGTTTTAAATAATAAGAAAATCAAAGGTTTGCTCGAGTAGAATGAAAACCGAAGCGGAACTGCCGGATTATACAAAGCGGTTTATCGAGAACGACAGAATGGGCTCTACGATGGGGGCCCGCTTTGTTTCCTTATCGCTTACAGAATGTATTTACGAATACGACGTATCCGAGAATCACTTTAATCCAAATAGAATTCTTCACGGCGGTGCTTTGTATTCCGTTATGGACAGCGCCCAAGGGATGTTCGTTCATGCCATTCTTGACGAGCCATTCAAAGCTGCGGCAACAGGAACTTCAACCATTAGGTATCTGGCGCCGGTAAAGCAAGGGACTGTCCGAATCGTTACGGTCTTGAAAGAAAAAAAAGACCGCAAAATTTTTGTTAACTCAAAGGCTTACGATGGATCCGGAGTTTTAGTTGCGGATCTTGAAGAAATCTGGATCGCCATATACAAATAACGGATTGGCGATAGCAGGCTGTCACGGGCCTTGGTCGGGGCGCCTAAGGTATTTCAGATATCATTTATTTAATAAACAACGATTTTCATACGTCTTAGGTCTAATTGGTAAATTTTAAATTTAGAATTAATATTTTTTCCGCCAATATAAAGTAATGAACTTGAATTCAAGACATATCGTATTAGTTGAAGACGAAGCCGCCCTTGGCGAGATTTGCCAGGAATTATTAACTGCACACGGCTATCGGGTGACTCTGTATACCAGTGCAACTGAAGCCTTGTTAGCCATGCAAAATCCTCAGTTGGATTTATTGGTAACGGATGTAGGGCTGACCGACAAGTCAGGTTTTGATTTTGCGAATGAATTGAACGCGCGTCTCGTAAATTCTCAAATGCCAGAGGTTCCTGTTGTCTTTATTTCCGGCGGCATTTTACCTAAAAATGGAACCGCAGGGAAAAATTGTTACTACTTAGAAAAGCCATTCAGCATTTATACATTATTAAAACAGGTTCAGGCCGTTTTTGATTCGCAGGTTCAAACAAAACGGGCCGGATAATTTGGAAACTTTTTCGGCTTCCGAAATCAAATTTTTAAAATCTTTAAAGAGTCCTCACGGAATTCAGAAATTTCTGGATTCAATTCCTTACCACTTGGCAGACACTTCGTTTTCTCCTAGAAAAGTCATTCAGCACCGGACGGCCCATTGTTTAGAAGGCGCAATATTCGCAGCAGCAGCACTAAGATACAACGGGTATCCGCCGCTTATATTAGATCTTGAAGCAAAGAACGATACTGATCATGTTATTGCTGTTTTCAATCAGGATGGTGGCTGGGGCGCTATCGCTTCATCGAATTACGCCGGCTGCCGCTACAGACCGCCCATTCATAAATCATTGCGGGAACTGGCTCTCAGCTATTTTAACGATTACTTTAATAAAAGGCGTGAACGAACTCTTCGAAACTTTTCAACCAGGCCGGTGAACCTTTCACGATTTGATAAGTTAAACTGGATGACCAGCGAAGACGATGTTTGGTTTATTGCCGAACATCTTCTTGAAATCCCTCATACAAAATTACTGACACCTAAAATGGAACGTAACTTAACCCGCATCGATGAGCGCAGCTTCAAAGCCGGCACTTACGGGTTAAGAAAAAAGAAATCCTGATTATTTAACTTCTTCTCTTAAACCCAAAAGCGGTGAAGTACTGTCGGTAACTTCGGGTAACCAGGCATTATAACGTGTAGTTATCGGCTTACCTGGGCCAAGATTTTGCGGATCGAACGCCTTTTCAACTGTTGCCGTATCTACAGGGAATCCTGAAATAAACTGATTCCTTTTTAATTTTCTATTTTCAATCCAATATATTAAAAGATGAGTATTTTTAGATGACAGCTTTTCGGTATTTAATTTTACAAAATGCGTATGAATTGTAAAAGGCTTATCATTTATGATTTCGCGAAGGTGGCGAACAAAATAGTTTTTCACATCAAGTTTCAGAATCTCTTTAGCAACATTAGGTTGTGCTTTTAATTTATCAGTTCCGAAAGTCAGCTTTGCAAACAGATAAGTCACATTCGATAAAAAGGCGCCGTCACCGGCCTGCGGGCTTAATAATCCCGGAGTCAGCCCAAGCCCCACGCGTAAATCATCCTTTGTCCAGCGGTCCCGTTTAAAGCCGTATTTGGTGATCAGGTTACTGAACATGTAGGCATAGGTGTGTTGCAGGCCTGCATGAATCACATTGAAGTCAGGTCTTTCCGTGATCGCATTTTTTAATTTCAACTTTTTAGAAAGGCATTGGAGAATTTCATTTTTCACAATGACTGCTTTTGCGCCTTCATCAAAATTCTTAGCTTGGCCCCATAGGTTCAGGAGATCTTTCGCTAGAGAGTCTTTTTTTAACTGTTCAACAATAGCAGGAGCGCTATTTTTAAAGACTTCATCACAGGATTTCTTCTCATCAGAAATCTGCCGGGCCATTTCTGCCCAAGGGCAATCAGTGGTCGATTCATTAAGAGTTGTATCAGGACAAACAGCCATAGCTCTGTATGCCAAAAAGATTGTGGCAATAAAAATTAATTTCATGTGGTTTCCTATAATCCGTATTTTTCACGGATCTGTTTTGCTTTTTCATGGACTTGTGGTGCAGGAAAGTTTTCGGCTGTTTTCAGTAGCGCGTAAATTCCTGCGCGGAACTGCGGGTTTTTTAAAAGTTCGGGTCTTTTGCTGAGTTGTGCGTCGACCTGGTACAGGCCTGCCAGTTGCGGATAATTCAACGAGGTTTGCTGGCCGTTATTTTCCTGGGGATCGTTTTCGGAGTTAGCGGCACAGTTCGCCATATTCAGACAGGGGCTTTCTTCATATACTGTCTGTAAAAAATCAATATCAGCTTCGGTTTTTAAATCGCGTGCCACCAAAAAAACTAAAGTGCCCCGTTCGTTTCGGTCTTCAGGTTTCAAACTCAGATATTTTGAATAAATGGCTTTATGAAATTCGGCGCTTAACTGCGAAAGGGCAGTATCTAAACGGGGATCATTATCGTTTTTACTTTTTAAAATTTCTTCCAGCGCCTGCCAGGCCGGCTTTTCGTTTTCTGGCAGTTGCGGTAAAGCCTGAGGAGCTGCCGTTACAGCAGTGCTAGCGCCTTCCGGCTTTGCATTGAAGTCTTCAGAAAATTGATTGCTTTGAGCGAACGTCATTTGACTGGGCTTCTTTAGTCCGTGCTGTTCGGGCAAGGATTCATAGTCTTTAAATAAAAATAGCCCTGCTATCAGCAAGGCTATTCCGGTTGTAACTATTATGACTGGCTTACGGGGTAGCAAAGTCGTTTAGCATCGCCTGTTTTACGGCAGGGCGGCTGATGCGATTAATTTGGTCCATCGCGTACAGATCTGCATCCATTTTTACTTTGTCATTACAGTTTGTGCAATAACGGCTGATGTTTTTAAGCATGATCGTTGAAGAACCGTAGGATCCGTTTTGCGAGATATCGCAAGCCGGTTGGCCTTCTAATTTTGCGCCGGTCCAGATGCTCTTCATGTCTTTACCGGTGCTGTCCAAAAATGGACGAGGGCAGCTGGCGTGCATCCAGTTTCCATTGTTGGATTCTGAATGGCGTGCTTCATGGAATACCACCATCAAGCGTGCAATTTGCGGGTGGCTGAATTTAATAAAATTATCAGTTAACCACATTTTGTTCGGATCAAAGAAAGGCTGAACACAGGCTACGGCAGCGCCGCCTCCGCATGAATCAACGCCTACCGAAGTAATGCGCGTATCAAAGAATGTTTGATAAGTTTTTCCGTCAACAGCTGTAAAAATCTGTTTGTGAAAAGGGGTTTGTCCGCTACCGGTCAACTGACTGATAAAATTCAAGTCTGCCACCATTTGTGACTGAATTGCTGCGGGTACATCTGCGTCGAAATTCAGCGCCGCTTGCGAAGAAAGTGACAATAATAAAATGAGAGCCGTCATTAGCTTTTTCATAGGACTCCTTCCATATGAGCTAGGTACAATTTTGGCGCTCTTTGATTTGCATGATCAAGCTAATTATTAATATTATTTTATGACACTTAATGGCTAAGCCGCCGAAAGAGAATAGAAACTCTAACCTCTTTCAAAGCGCTTGTCGGGTATAAGCCAGATCAACGCCACTACTGAATAAAGGGCAACGCCGATTTTAGGATGAACGAACGTCAGCAAAATTCCGGCAAGATAGATGACGACAGAAATTATACCCTTATAGTCTTTTCCAATAGCTTTCGCGAAATCCGACTTCGGGCCGTGATGGGATAATATTGTTCGGGAAAGAATATAGTATGACACTGCCGCCATAAATAAGACGATGCCGTACGCCAGTACCGGATAAAAAGAAAAGTGAGTTTCTCCCGCCCAGCCGGTTACAAACGGAAACAGCGAAAGCCAAAAAAGCAAATGCATGTTGGCCCAGAGAATGGTGCCATTTACCTTTTGTGCCGATTGCAGCATATGATGATGATTATTCCAGTAAATTCCCAGGTAAATGAAGCTCAAAACGTAACTTGCAAATACCGGAATCAGTTTTAAAAGGGACTCAATAGATTCTTCATGAGGAATTTTTAGCTCCAACACCATAATTGTAATAATAATCGCAATGACTCCGTCACTGAATGCTTCTAAGCGACCCTTGTGCATCCTGCCTCCTTAAATAAAAAAACACGGCTAACCAGGTGAAGATTCCAAGTGCTGCACCGGTTATGACGTCGTAAAAATAATGCTGTTTTGTGGCCATAGTAGAATAGGCAATCAGATAGAGCCATAAAATGGCAAGGACTCCGATTTTCTTTGATACGCGAAAAAGTGTCAGCGTTGCAATAGTGCTGAGGCAAATATGCATGCTGGGAAGACAATTAACGCTGGTATCAAGTGACCTGATAAAATTTAAAGTCATTTCTGAGGATCCGGTCGAATCTATTAAGTAGGGGTCCCGCAATATCGACGTCGGAAATGCAAAGAAGTAGAACATCGAAAAGGTCGCAGATCCCATATAGGAATAAAAAAGCAGTCGTCTGTCAAAGAGGCTGCTTGAAAATAAATAGGCACCGCCAAAGTAAATGTAAAAAGAAATGTAAACCCAGATCCAAAGACTCGAAACGCTGATCCACTGATCTACGAAAGTAGCGGGTACTGGCCAAGGTTCACGCAGAATCACCTTGTTTGGAAGCATGTACGTGATGACCTGCCAAAAGATGCTGACGGCGACCAATTGATAGTGATGCTTTTCAAAATCCAATTTCATACTCACATAAACGTTAAGGCTAAGAGTTACTGATGTCATTTACTTGATGCGTCAGTTTGCTTCAGGACCTTTATTAGGTTCGTGAATTGGTATCTAATTTAGCTCTCAAATAAGGGGATTTCATGAAATCGGTGTTTTTAGGATTTGTTTTTGTCGCTTTGTCCACTTCGTTATTAGCTGCCGAGCCCAGCTCGGAAATCCCTGCAAAAAGGGAATTCCCTGTTAATGATCAGATTAATCCTTGTGAAAACTTTCACCAGTATGTTTGTTCAAAAGTAGAGGCTTCTTTTAAACTTCGCGATGACCGTAACCGCCACATGTTTTCTTTCAGCGATTCTAATGAACGGCTGTTGGAATCAAAAAAATCTTTCTTTAAGAACATTGAAAAAGAAAAAAAATTAACGGCACGTGGGCAGCAGGTAAAAGACTATTACCTGGCCTGCATGGACGAAAAGTCCGGTACCGGACTTGAGCAAAAAGAACTTAAACGCCTTCAGGATGACATTTCTAAAATTCAAAACATGAAGCAACTGGCACAATATGAAGTACAAAAAATTGTGGCCGGTGAAGGCGGATTCATTAATTTTGATGCCTATTCAAATCAGGACAATCCGAAGGTCAATGACATCTACGTTTCTACGTATTTTATGAATTTACCTGAATACTCTTACTACGATAACAAAGAGTTAATGGCTGATTATCGCAAGCTGGCCGTTGATTTTTTCAAAATCGCAGATCCAAAGCTTAGCGACGCTCAACTTCAGGAAAAAGTGGACCGTATCATGAAGCTTGAAAAGGCCTTTGTTGATATTTATCCGCACCCTGAAGTTTTGAGACAGCGCTGGTCTGAAAAACGCCAGGAAAAACAAGAAGACTTCCTTAAAAAATACCCGCATTTGGCCTATGAAAAGATTCTGTCTAAGATTCCCAAAAAGATTTTGGTACAAAACTCTCTTCCTGAGACTTTAGATTTTTACAACAAGCTTTTAGGTGAAGAATCGGCTGAAAATCTGGCCGCCCTTAAAGACTTGCATTTCTTTTCTGAAGGAAAGGGTATTTTGGACGACAGTAATCCTGAATACTTCAAAAAAGTTTTTGATTTCAATGCGAAGTATTTGGGTGGCCCAATTGCCCGTCCTGACCGCCAGGAGCGCTGTACAAAGCTGGTTATGAATCATTTTGTTCTGGAGCTGGATCAATTGTTAATAAAAAAACTGTTTCCTAATTTCCCTGCAGCAAAATTTAAAGCGGTTGCAGCTAAAATCCGTCAAAGCATTATTGCAGGCGTGAAAAGCAATGACTGGCTGGAGCCCGCGACTAAAGCTAAAGCCATTTTAAAAATGGAAAAGGCAAAGCTTTATCTGATTCAGCCTGAAACTGAAAAACAATGGGATTTCTATCCAACTAAAAAGTACTCGACAAGTGACCGTTTTGCGAATCTGTACTTAAGAACCCGCACAGGTTTTGAAAATAAAGTCAAAAAAATCGGCGAAGCAAACTTGGAAGGCTGGGGCATGGGACCTTTAACGGTTAATGCCTATTACGATGCAGCGGCAAATAAGTTCGTCATGCCGATGGGTATTTTGCAGTATCCGTTCTTCAATGCGGACGGTGATCTGGTTGAAAATCTGGGAGCGGTCGGGGCTGTGATCGGGCATGAGCTCGGCCACGGTATTGACGACCAAGGTGCAAAGTACGATGAAAACGGCAAGCTGGCGCAATGGTTTACCATGAAAGACTTTAAAGAGTTTTCAAATCGCAGCAGCAAAATGGTCGAGCAGTTCAATAAAGCCGGCCACAATGGGGCCCTGACTTTGGGTGAAAATATCGGCGACTTGGTGGGTTTAACGTTTGCGTATAATGCGGCCTTCCCGGATGGCAAGGCTTCGATCGAAGATGAGAAAAAATTGTTTATAGCTTACGGACGCATCTGGTGTTCGGTTGTCCGACCGAAAACAGAGGAGCAAATGCTTAAAACGGATCCGCACGCATTGGGCCGTGCCCGCATCAACGAACAGGTTAAACATCAAAAAGCATTCGCGCACGCCTTCAGTTGTAAAGCGGGTGATCCGATGACTTTGCCGGACGAACAAAGAGTCAAGATCTGGTAAGTTCCCTTTACAGTAAGTAGCAATTTGTTATGATGAAGTATGAGTAAAAAAGTCATACTTCTGTTTGGCGGAAGCTCCGAGGAACGATTGGTTTCTGTAGCTTCTGCGCAAAATCTGGCTGCCCAATACAACTTTTCTGAACTGATTTTTCAAGATAAGAAAGAAGCGCTCTACAAAGTTTCGTCTGATGAGCTTTTTTCTCATCAAAATGTATTTGTCAGTGAATTTGTTCCTAAAGAAGCTTCTTTTGCACCGAATTTGTCGGGAGCCGTTGACTATTTAGCGGGTAAAGTTGTTTTTATGGGCTTTCACGGGTCACAAGGTGAAAACGGCGAAGTGCAGTCGCTTTTTGAAAAACACCGAATTTGTTTTACCGGATCGGGCTCTTCAGCAAGTAGAACTGCGTTTGAAAAGAACCTGGCAAAAGATGTCATGTCAAATACAGGCAATCTCATGGCGGAAGAAATTAAATTTAATATTAAAGATATCGGCGGTCTGACTTCGAAGTTTGAAAAATTTTTTCAGAAGCACAAAAAAATTGTCATTAAGCCGACCTCCAGCGGTTCGAGCTTCGGCCTGCATATCGTGGAATCGCAGGAACATTTAATGAAAGTGCTTTCTGAAATAAAAACTTCGGAATTCCCGGTGTACTTAATGGAAAACTTTATTAAAGGCCGTGAGCTGACCGTAGGTGTAACTCAAATCGAAAACGATCTGGTTGCTTTGCCGGCGTCGGAAGTGGTTCTAAACGAAGGACGCAGTTTTGATTACAACGGAAAATATCTAGGCACAGGTACAAAAGAAATCACGCCTGCGACTTTAACAGATGCTGAGCTTGAGGCGGCCCAAAAGCTGGCCATCGAATCGCATTTAGCGTTTCATTGTTACGGATATTCGCGCACCGATATGATTCTGGCACCCGACGGACCTTACTTTCTGGAAACTAATACGTTACCGGGGCTTTCGAAACCATCTTTTATTCCTCAGCAGCTGTTAGCTGCGGATATTTCAATGAAAAATTTCATTGAGGAACAAATCAGACTAGCGGAATGCCGATATGAAGCTAACGAAGTCTGAAGGCGGAGCGGTTTTTCGTAAGATCGCCATGGGCAGCTGGAAGACGGCCGGCGATCCTTCAGTCTACGGTATGCTTGAAATCGACATGACCCAGTCGCTGGCCTATCTGGAAAAAATAAATAAAAATTCAGATC
>JANWIU010000046.1 GCA_025449725.1 Pseudobdellovibrio sp. | reverse complement strand
CCGTTTACAGTGGTGATGGTTCAATTAATGGAGCCGGACTTTATACTCCAGGCACTGCCGGAACAAAAACAATTCGGGTAACCGA
The DNA here is from genome assembly GCA_025449725.1 of Pseudobdellovibrio sp. GTDB lineage: Bacteria > Bdellovibrionota > Bdellovibrionia > Bdellovibrionales > Bdellovibrionaceae > Pseudobdellovibrio. Next base: position 5,678 of record JANWIU010000046.1, on the reverse strand, counting down.
CAGTTTAGGAAATACAAGTGATGCTACGCTGACGGTGAATAGTACCTTGGCCATTACACCGTCATCTGCGTATGCACAAATTGATTCGGACTATGCTTTCAGTTATACGGGTGGTGTGCCGGGAGTTAGCTACACTGTTGTGGCAGGAAGCGGAAGTGTTGACCTCGACACAGGAGTCTATACGGCGCCATCAACTACAGGATCGGCAACGGTAAGAGCAACTGATGCCCTCGGGCACACGAGTAATGCTACAATTACTATTTACAACCCTCTAAATATTTCACCGACATCTGTTACGTTAGGTGTGAGTTCAACTCAAACATTTACAGGCTCAGGCGGTGTGGGTGCGTTGACATATGCAATGTTTAGCGGAAACGGAACAATTAATTCGTCGACAGGATTGTACACGGCTCCTGCCACTGCAGGTACCGATGTAGTTAAAGTAACGGATACTATCGGCAATACGGCTACGGCCACAATTTCTATAGTAAGCTCCCTTACAATATCGCCAACTTCTTTAAAGTTACCGGTATTTTCTACTGCAACTTTTTCGGCAGTACTTGGTACGGCTCCTTATACTTATACAGTTGAGTCGGGTAGTGGATCTATTAATTCTTCAACAGGTGTTTACACAGCACCTTCTTCCATTGGAAGTGGAGTGGCGCGGGTAACAGATAGTAATTCAAATACTTCAGACGCAGCGGTAACTCATATAAAACCCGTGCAGGTTGTGTCGGGAGCCTATCATACCTGTGCCCGCTATAATGATAATTCAGTCAAATGCTGGGGTGACAATGCCTACGGCCAACTGGGGCAGGGTTCGGCATCGGACTTGGGTGACGGAGCTAATGAAGGTGGTGGATTTTTACAGTTTGTAAATTTAGGAACAGGAAGAACAGCAACTTCAATCGCAGCTGGGCTTTATCATAACTGTGCGATATTAGATAACGGTCAGGTAAAATGTTGGGGTTACAATGGATACGGTCAATTGGGCCGCGGGAATACCTCAAGTATCGGTGACGGTCCCGGGGAAATGGGTGACAGCCTTCAAGCTGTTAGCTTGGGAACCGGCAGAACAGCCTCGCAAATTTTTGCCTTTGGAAATGTTACATGTGCAATCCTGGACGACAGTTCCTCAAAGTGTTGGGGACGAAATACCTACGGGCAGCTTGGGCAGGGAAACACAAACAGTCGTGGAGACGCCGCAAATGAAATGGGAGACAGCCTAGCTGCAATTAATTTCGGTACCGGGCGGACTGCAACCTTCTTGACGGGAGGACTGGATTTCACTTGTGCATTATTAGACAATGCTACGGTTAAATGCTTTGGCCGTGCTAACAATGGTCAGCTCGGTAAAGAAAATACCACTAGCTTGGGCGATAATGCAGGCGAAATGGGAGATACATTAACTGCAGTAAGTTTGGGAACAGGAAGAACTGTCGCTTCGATTTCAAGCGGTTATAACCATACGTGCGCGATTTTGGACAATGCCACTATCAAGTGCTGGGGGCGAAACAATCGCGGTCAGCTAGGTCAGGGTAATACAACAACACGCGGAGACACCGCCAGTGAAATGGGTGACTCACTTGCCGTTACACCTTTGGCATCCTTTACAGCTACTGCAATTAAATCAGGTAATGGATACTCGTGTGCGATCAATGCAAGTGGTTCTGTTCGATGTTGGGGATACAGTTTGTACGGTCAACTGTTAAGAGGAAGTACATCTAATCAGGGTGACGGTGCCGGCGAGGTAGCTGCTCTTACCAATATGAATTTCGGTACAGGATTGACGGTCGCAAATTTCAGTGTCGGATTCTACTTTGGCTGCGGAATTTTAAGCGATGACCGCATTAAGTGCTGGGGTGCTGCAACAAATGGCGCACTACTGAATGCAACTACAGCTACTCACTACGGAGATGGTGGCGGCGAAAGTGGCGATAGTCTTCCATTTGTAAATCACTAAAAACTTTTATTTCAAAAGATTTTTAAGGTCATCGACAGTGTTGATGACCTTAAATAAATTTAAATGCTCCGGTTTTATAAACCCTTGCTCACTTGAATAATTTATAAATTGTAAAAGTGAATTATAAAAACCGAATTCATTTAAAATGTAAATAGGCTTGCTGTGATATTTTAATTGCGCCCACGTAATGATTTCAAACATTTCATCCAGCGTTCCCATTCCTCCGGGAATAATTAGAAACGCATCCGAAAGATCGTACATCATTTTTTTTCTATCATGCATGTTCGCTACAACATGAAGTTTAGTTACTTCAGTGTGAGCCACTTCTGCGCTGACTAAAGATTTTGGAATGACGCCGATGACTTCCTGCTTTTTTGCCATGACAGCATTGGCAACAGCACCCATAAGGCCGACTTTTCCGCCGCCGTACACAAGGCCCCAGCCGTGTTCGCCAATAAGGCTACCTACGTAATTCGCCAGTTCAAGATATTGAGGGTTACGCCCGTTGGAAGAGCCACAAAACACGCAGATTTTTTTCATGTTTAAGAGACTAACTATAAATAAATTTGCTGTGAACAACTAATGCAATTCTGTCGGATTGCAGCGTTAAGTTCTATTGTTAATTATGGGTATTATGCTATCTTTTAGGCCCTAAACTTGAGGTTTTTTTATGGAATCGGCTTCTGCATCAAAAAAGACATTTGGTCCACGTAAAATCAAGGCTCCTACGGGTTCGCAATTAACATGTAAAGGCTGGTTGCAAGAAGCCGCTTATCGCATGATTCAAAATAATCTTGATGCCGAAGTGGCAGAAAATCCTGATCAACTGGTTGTTTACGGCGGTATCGGAAAAGCCGCACGTAACTGGGAGTCTTTTGAAAAAATTCTGGAAGCGTTAAAAAAATTAGAAAATCATGAAACGCTACTGGTGCAGTCAGGGAAGCCGATCGGTGTTTTGCAAACTCATGAAGATGCACCACGAGTACTATTAGCGAATTCAAATTTGGTTCCGAAATGGTCGACCTGGGAACATTTTCATGAGCTCGATAAAAAAGGTCTCATGATGTACGGGCAAATGACGGCAGGTTCGTGGATATACATCGGCACGCAAGGAATTGTTCAAGGCACTTACGAAACTTTTGCTGAGATCGGGCGCCAGCATTTTGGGGGAAGCCTCGCCGGAAAAATTATTTTAACTGCCGGTTTAGGCGGAATGGGCGGAGCACAACCGCTTGCCGGAGTTTTTGCAGGAGCAACTGTATTAGCCGTTGAAGTTGATCCCGTCAGTATTGAAAAACGCCTTCGCACAAAGTATGTAGATGAATCTGTTACCGATATTGACGAAGCGATTGCAAAAGTTCGCAAATATGCGGCCAATAAGGAAGCTAAGTCTGTTGCACTTCTTGGAAACATGGCGACTGTCATTCATAAATTACTTGAAAAGAATTTTATTCCTGATGTTCTGACAGATCAAACTTCGGCGCATGATCCACTAGTGGGTTATATTCCTGAAGGCTACAGTGTCGAACAAGCCGCTGTTTTTAGAAAAGAAAACCAGCAAGCGTATTTAGATACGACTTACAAATCCATGGCGAAACACGTCGAAGGAATGCTTGAAATGAAAAAACGCGGAGCCGTAACTTTTGATTACGGAAACAACCTTCGCGCCCGCGCCTTAGAGGCGGGTGTTAAAAATGCATTTGATTATCCCGGATTTGTTCCTGCTTACATTCGTCCGTTATTTTGCAAAGGCAGTGGTCCTTTCCGTTGGGTAGCGCTTTCAGGTGACCCTGAAGATATTCGCGTGACAGATCAGGAAATGAAAAAATTGTTTCCACACAAAAAGGATTTAATCCGCTGGATAGACATGGCCGCCGAAAGAATTAAATTTCAAGGGCTGCCTGCACGCATTTGCTGGCTTGAATACGGAGAGCGTGAAAAAGCCGGGTTATTGTTGAATCAATTGGTTAAAGAGGGCCGGGTGAAGGCTCCGATTGTTATCGGAAGAGATCATCTTGATTGTGGATCTGTGGCCAGCCCCAACAGAGAAACCGAAGCTATGAAAGACGGATCTGACGCTGTCAGTGACTGGCCGATGTTGAGTGCGATGGCTTTAGTGGCCAGTGGCGCCACATGGGTTTCACTTCATCACGGTGGTGGAGTGGGCATGGGTTATTCTCAGCATTCAGGCCAGGTTGTTGTTGCTGACGGGACAGAAGCAGCAGCACGCCGGTTGAAACGCGTTCTCACGACTGATCCCGCGATGGGAGTGTTTCGGCATCTAGATGCCGGATACGATCTGGCAAAAGACGTTGCGATCGAGCGCGGAGTTAAGAGTTGCTGGGTTTAACTTCAGTTTGCATTAATTTAGTATCACTTTGAAGCGTTAAAGTTTTTTTTGTTTTTTGTCGATAGGGCTTTGGGGAAAATCCATGGAAAAATCTCTCGTAATGATTGTTGATGACGACGCCGTATTTAATAATACGCTGTCTGCAGCAGTAAAAAAAATGGGGTACCATGTACTTCAGGTTTATTCGGCCACTGAAGCATCAAATATTTTATTCAATCAGCAGATAAAGCCGGAACTGCTCATTTGTGACGTCAATATGCCGCAGAAGTCAGGCTTTGATCTTTTGAAAGAAGTTATAGTTAAAAATTCTAATATTCGTGTTTGCATGATCTCAGGTGATAACGAACGCGCTAACCGTTTGGCTTCTTTGCAATTGGGTGCGGTTGATTTCATTTCGAAACCTATTGAAATGGAAAAAATAAATGAAACGGTTTCAAAACTTTTGAACCAGCCTTCAGTCTAGCGATTTTTACTTTCTAAATATTCCAGTTCATTTTAATTCCGAAATAGCTTTGTTTTTCATATGGTTTCGGGGCCTTCGTCGCGTGATCTAAATCTCAAAATATGACGATAAGTTTTCAGATGTAACGGAGTACCTGTGACACTGAAGACCCTGCAGAAATGGATAAATCACCCGGCTTACTTGGCTTTTTGCCTTGTTGTGGGTTTGATTGCATGGTCTTTCAGTTTTGAAAGTGTCCGCAATGCCTCCTCAAAAGATCGCAAACCTGCAAGTCTTCAACTCATAGAACTGGCTTCAAGAGCAGATCTTCGCGACGAAGTTTCTGCGACTGAGTACCGCGAGCTTCAACAAATTACAGACAAAGAAATGATCAAGAAACTTGAAAAAGTTCGGCCGCAATGGAACAGACCACAAGGGCCTTACACGGTTTCGCTGGCGCAAGTGGATGCGATCGATGAGCGCCGAATTAAACGCTTGCCGAAGCGCTTTGCCGGAAATCCGGTATTTCAATTGTTACAAAAGGTCAGCGACGATTCGGCTACAACAGAGTATGAAGATCTATTGGTCTGCGATAAGTCGCGGATGTTCTACGAAAATCGAATCGGAATTTACCCTGTTTTAAATGACCTCGTAAAAGAACGTGCACCCGCAAGCGAAAAGTTTTCTCGCGAATGTATTATCGCCAGTATGCGACAGTTCCAGGTTCCGAAAAACAATTTCGCATCGTGTGCGCATTCTGAAATGGGTGCCCCACAAATACCCGGTGGCAAACCTTGCGTAACACCTGCGCTGGTGAATTTAACTTATAACGCGTACGTTGATGCAGCCGAATGCCTGAACCTGAACCCTAAACATTTGATGCCGAAAATAGATTTTGAAAGCGGTTTCTTTTTGAATTCGTT
>JANWIU010000045.1 GCA_025449725.1 Pseudobdellovibrio sp. | reverse complement strand
CCTTCAATGGTTGCACGGCCGACGAATTCAAGGCTTGAAGGCGACATGACAACTTTTAAGTTGTAACCACTTTGTTTCAATTTAGACAAAACGTTACAAGCTTTGTAACAAGCAATCGATCCGGTAAAAATAAAAAGTACGTTTTTAGATTTGGACATTGTCAATTAACCTGATCCCTTCCAAATAGGCCGCGATAAAGCGGCGGCCGTGGTGCTGTTCTAAATATTCAAGCTCGATTTCGTTTTGCTTCAGTAAGCCTTTTGCAATTAAAGAATCAGAATATTCAGTTAACACTTTGTAAATTAACGGGGCCTTTTTACGGGCTTCCGCACTTAAGCGCACGTTGCGCGAACTCATTGCCAGGCCATCGGCTTCGCGCACGGTGGCGCAGCCAACGATTTCAGTTTGTAAAAAGAAATTTCGGGCCATATCTTGAATCAGTTTGTACTGTTGAAAGTCTTTTTCTCCGAAGTAGGCGCGGTCAGCGCGCACGATTTGCAATAGTTTCATAACCACTGTTAAAACGCCGTCGAAGTGGCCTGGGCGGTGCAGGCCTTCCATGTTTTTAGAAAATTCTTTTTCTGTCAGCTGAAAGCGGTAATTGTCAGCATAAAGCTCTTCATAAGTCGGCGAAAGAATAATATTGGCGCCTGAAGTCTTTGCAAGTTCTACATCCGCTTCCCAAGTGCGTGGGTATTTTTTTAAGTCATCAGGATTATTAAATTGGGTGGGGTTAACAAAGATGCTCAGCACGGTAAGCTGATTCTCTAACGAGGATTTTTTAATTAATGAGGCGTGCCCGTTGTGTAAAGCACCCATGGTCGGCACAAAGCCGACTTCTATCGTTGGCGCAAGAGAAGCGCGGTACTGCATGAACTCTTTAATGGAATTAAAAACCTTAAGCTCACTCATATTCATGTTCCTTTGACGGGAAGCTAATGTTTTCAGTCTCCGTAACATAAGTGTTCAATGCTTTAGATATCAAATCGTGCCCGTTCATGTATTTTTTTAAAAATTTCGGGCGAAAGTTATTGTTCATACCGAGAAGATCCTGAAGAACAAGAATTTGCCCGTCAGTATTAGCGCCGGCACCAATACCGATCGTAGGAATTGAAAGTTTTTGACTGATGTCTTCAGCTAACTTTGCCGGAACACATTCTAAAACCAAGCTGAAGCAACCGGCCTTTTCTAAATTGAGAGCATCGTTTTTCATTTTGAGGGCCGCAGAATCTTCACGGCCTTGAATCTTCGGGCCGCCTAACTGATGAATAGATTGCGGCGTTAAACCTAAATGGCCCATGACCGGTACGCCGGAATTCACAATGTGGCGGATCAGTTCTAAATGATCGTCGGCACCTTCGATTTTGATGGCATTAGCGCCGGCCTTCATCAGCTTTTCAACTTGGTCCATTGTGCTTTTTAAACCTTTGCGGGTAGACAAAAACGGCATGTCAGCCACAACGAACTTTCCTCCTGCGCCTTTGACTACAGCTTGGGTGTGCAAGGCCATCAATGCGGTTGAAGCATTCAATGTTGTGCTGTGCCCATGCATAATCTGCGCAAGAGAATCGCCAACCAAGATCGCGTCGACCTGTGAGTCCGCAATAATTTTGGCAAAAGTGTAATCATAGCAGGTAATCATCGTAATTTTTTGCCCGGCGATTTTCTTTTTCTGGAAGTCGAGAACGGATTTCATTTTACGTATTCCTTTGCGAAAGCAGAATAGATGTCCTGCAAATGTTTATTTTTTTGCAACGAAGCCAAATTACTTTTGATAGTGTCAAAATCTTTGCGAATAAGCGGGCCGGTGAGTGCGGCAGATTTTTGACTGATAAAATTTTCTGTTACGGTTCGAATATAAGTTTCAAAAGCGGCTGCAGGAATTTTTAAGTCCGTTGCCTCACGAAACACTTCTGACCACAATATTTGCGGAAAGTTTCCGGCCACAACACATAATGCGTGGTAAAAGGCTTTGTCATTTATAGAAATGACCGAAAACTCGTTATGAAATCCAGGCAACGCCATTTGCAGATCTTCAAAGCCTGAAATCACAAAATGAATTTGTTTGTAAAAGCTGTCTTCAAAAAGTTTTTCAGAAAACGTCATTAACGGGTGAGCCGATAGGATTTCAGGGTGATAGAAGGCGCCGCTGAAGTGCACAACCCGAAGCCCAAGGCCTTGTAAGTAGGTTTCATAAAATCCACTGATAGCGGCATCTGATATCGCAAGCCAGACAACAGGTTTTAATTCCAGGCACTTATGCAATTCAGAATTAGGCAGGTTTCTGTCCCAATGATTTAACGGAATAGTATTGTGAAGTGTTTGGTGCCAGTGCAGTAAGTGCTTGGCAAGTCGGCCGCTGCCGATCAGTAAAATACTAGCGCTTGCGCCAGATAGTAAACTAGTGCTCATATTCCTCCGGTACCTGTCGCAAATCAATCTTGCCGATCAAGTCCATTTCTAGGCCATGCACATTTAGAGTATTGGCTCTAGAGGTTCGAAATTAGCACTTTTTAATTAAATTGCAAGGTGGTATTAAAGCGGTATGAAACTGAATTTGAAGTCTAATGCGGGTTTGTTCTGGGTTATAGGCGTTATTGCGGCATCTATGGTCATTTTTGTTTATCTTCTGCTTTCAGATGCGCCGCGGACTTTACCCAAAATATCCTTAAGCTACTTCGTGGATGATAATGAAATCGTCGAATCAGTAGAAAAGCGGCTTCATTTAGAACTACAAGAAGCGAATTCGTTCTGGATCGGAATTGAACCAGATAAAAAAGAACAACTGCCATTAACTCAAAAATTGATGACGTTGCTTTCTAAAAAAACGCCATTTCAAAAAGTGATTGCAGACAAAGAATTGCTGCTGACGGAAGAGGAATTAAAATTTTTGGGCGTAACGGAAGTTATTCCTGTTAAGGAAGAAATTTCTAAACTGGGTGAAATGATTCAAATGTTCGAAAAAGACAATACTCCTTACGCGGTTATTACCGCCTCCATTTATTCTACTTCGCTGCTTCCGGGGAACCCGATTCACAAATTGAAAGAAAAAAACCCGGTTAAGGCCACAAGCTTTTCAATTGGGTATTTTACTGTTTCACTGGACGATGAAAAAAAATTACTCTTTAACTGCAATACTGAAGATCACTCTGGCATTAAAGACTGGGGCTGCTTTGTGGTGAATAAAGCCCGGACTGCGCGCCGTAAGCTGAACTTGCAAAATCCTAAACCATGGATAGGATTAATGGATATGTCAGGAGAGCACGATTACATCATTCTTGTAAAAAAGAAGTAATCGTCCGTTGAATATGCAGGAACAAAAGCCGGTTACCACCGATGCCGACCTTGAAATAAAAAAAGCCGCACAGTTATCGATCACCGAAATAGGCTTAGGTTCAGTCGGTCATGGCTTTAAGATTCCACTGACGGGTCATGTTCTTTCGCTGAATCAACTGGGTTTTTTGTTAAACGCCGTCAATCAGGACGCTTTACCGCGATCAAGCGCATTTGAAATTTCAAGTATATCAGCGGTGTTAAAATCATTTTCTCCTGCGGGTAATAAAATTGGCCCCATGCTTTCGATCGCGATGCAGGGTTTTTTATTTTGGTTAAGTCTTTCAGTTATCGGCATGAATATCGTAGGGCAGTGCCTGGGGGCCATTTTGCTTTCGCTGTGGGCCTTCGTGCAGCCGTTGATTACTTTATTCTTAATCTATGGTTTTGATCTGGTTCAAGTCGGCGAATTTTATGTAAAGCGCATCAGTGATGATTATTCCTTCTTGGCCGTGGCGCTGGTGTATGCTTTTAGTTTCATTCTGACTTTAAAAATAGTTTTAGCCGTCTTCATGGTAATTCTTAGTCTGAAGTTCAAAAAAGAAATTATGGTTTTGAAAACTCCGGGGCGTCTTGAGCGGGCTGTGAAGCTTTCAACCCCTGTTAGCAATCAATCAGCAGCGAAGTCAGCGGTAAAAGATTTATTCAGACCGTTATTTTTAATGAGCTTTGTACTGATGTTGATTTTCATTTGGCAAATCAACGGTAACCTGACTGAAAAAATTTGGTGGTCAATGCGGCCGTTAGCAACGGCATTTTGTCTTTTTTATATTTTGCGAAGCCCGTGGGTGGCTGAAAAACTTTTGAATTACAGTAAAAAATCAAAAGCCTTTGCGAAGATTTATGATAAATCCCGGAAGGCTTTTGAAATTGTCTCTGAAAAATACAACAAATAAGCCTTTGGCTTAATTATTAATAAGCCTCGTGGCACTACTAATTAATAAGCCTCATGGCTTAATGGCCGTCTCGGCGCACGGAAGTAAGTTCGCGGTGACAGCGCAAACAAATCACTGATCTTACTCATGTACACGCAAGCGTAACGTTCCATCTGGTAGGCAAAGTAACTTTCTTCGTTACCTGCACGCATCAGTTGGCCCCAGTTAGGATTATACAAAGACTGTTGCTTCTTGATCAGGTGACTGATCTGCGTATCGATTTCAGTAATGTTGTCTTGCAAATCAGAAATGCGGTTTTCATCAACCGGATTTTCTTTTTCAATTTTTTTAGTCATCAGCTCTGTCAGTTCGTCTTCTAACGGTTCTTTTTTGCGCATCAATGTGTCGATGTCACGAATGACCGGCTCTGCTTCGGTGTTGTGTTTTAATTCGTTTTCAAGCTCTTCGATGATCATGGCCGTACGCCAGTTACAGTCTTTTTTGAGACGAAGAATGTCTCCGTAGATATGATCGCCGATGTACAAAATGTCGTCTCCATCAAGACCGAAATCCGCAGTAAATTTCAAGGCGTTTCCGCCCTGGTAAACTCCTGGCGAAAGTTTTTCGTCAATGTTGGTCATCGTGCCGTCAAGTGGGTTTACTTTTAAGTATTTACCATCGTCGTAGAAGAATTTTGGCTTCTGCGCGAAAGTGATGACCACTTCAAACATATCCAGCCAGGTTGTGCCCGGTTTTAAAAACGGGTTGATCGCGTAATCAAGCAACAACTTCGTGTAACCGTAATCAGAATTTGTTAAAACAAAAATCTTTTTACCGTGCTTTCGGAATTTTTCAAGACCGCGCACAACGCTTTCATCTTTGATAATGAACTGAGAAAGATTTTTGCGGACTTCATTTTTAAGTGAACCATCTCTGTGAGACGCGTCCAGCGCATCGATCACGTCGTCGGCGATTTGCGCATACTCTGGAAGTTTTAAGTTGGGATCAGAATCTTTTAATTCAACCAGTTGCGAATAAGCATAGGCCAATGAGTACGAAAAGCTGGTATCAATCGCAATATAGTCAGACTTCGAAAGATCAATGTAAGTGCTTTTGTAAACTTTTTGGTGAGTTTTGAAATCTACCGGCTTTAAACCATGAAAGCTGTTTCTGATCGCGGTGTAGCGGTTAAGCTTCAATAAATTTCCTTTTTGACGGTCGATAACCAGGCCGCGCAATG
>JANWIU010000044.1 GCA_025449725.1 Pseudobdellovibrio sp. | reverse complement strand
GCCTAAGTCTATGTCTTCACGTTTTAGGTTTAGCACTTCAGATCGTCGCGCACCAGTGTGGGCACACAAAAAAAGAAAAGGATATAGCACTTCAGGACTACGAATTTGCGCCTGCGCCAATATATTTTTCACTTCAGGAACCGACAACACTATTCTCTTTCGTCTTGGAGTAGGCCGATAGTCGAATTTAACTTTTTCCAGTGGAGAGTTTGTCAAAATATTCTGTTCAACCAAGTCTCTAAAAAAAGAGTTTAGGTCGGACTTTATTGTATTTAAAGTCCTGTCTGAAAGGTTATGCTTTTGCTTTATATACTGGAACCATAGTCCAATGGTGTGTGAATTGACCTGCAAGAGGGTAGCGTCTTCGAATGTGTTTTTAAATGAATTGTAATGAACTTTTCTGTCTTTGATTCTAGACATAGGATTTTTTTGCAAATGGATACTCAGTAGGTCCGAGAATTTTGCATTGTAAACCGAAATCGGTACGTATTGGTAATAAGGATTTTGGTTGTGAGCCGAAAAGTTCAGTTGCATAGAAGTGGCTGGATCTTTTTTTTATGGGCCATTTTATTTGAGTTTTTCATAAATTCCTTTCAGGCATATTGCCTGATCCAACTGATTCAAATTAAGTGCCACACAAAAAGTCTTCAATAGGTTTTGTACCTACTAATCCCTCACCGCACAAGGCGCAATCTTCTGATCATCTTCAAAACTCATCCAAACAATCTCCCCACGGCCATTGTGTTGAAAGATAAACCGGCTATCAGCCAAGTCATCTGACTGCAGTTGTATCTCTTCAACCGTACCCGCAAACTTTGAAACCTTAACTTCTTTTGTTACTTGTGAGCCAACAGGGAAGTACATTTTTTCTTCCGGTAAGTTCATGTAATTCGTTTTAAAAATAATCTCCAGCATTTGAATCCGCCGTACGCCATCTGAAAACTTTTTTTCTTCCGTGATTTCTCTGACTTTTACATCGCAATTTAAATTCAGGCCCGGCTTACCAACATGTAAAGTATCAGACACAAATTTTAAAAGTTTTTCATCCAGCGGTTTAATCACACGGTTGTTACTGGCAAAGACTAAAATATTGTTAGAAGTAGTGCTACCCAGGTAACTATCGCGCGTATTAAGGCCCTCAATGGCCTCTGCATTCGCAAGCGTAAGCACGCACAATATCAGCAGCAATATGAAAAAACGGTTCATTCAAAACCCTTTCGTAAGTCTTACGAGACTACCAATAGGGTTGCAAAGGTGCGAAACAATCGAATTTATCGAAGTCATAAAACAGTCTTATGTTAGGGCTTAAGACTTTAAGATTCGGTTAAAAAACCCAGCCGTATCCACCGCGCAGCAGAATTTGGTTCGCGGTGACCGTATCTGATGGCTGAAACATCTGGAATTCTAAATTTAACGGCACAAAAGAGCTGTTAGAGATAAACCAGTCAGCCCCGCCGGCTGCGGCAAAGGTGATGGTCAGCTTAATATCGCTGTCTACCAAAGCCGTACTGCTTTTACTGATCGGAAACTTGGCTGAACCGCCGGCGCCGGCCCATAATTGAAATTTAGACTTCGTTAAGTTCACTCTGGCAAAGCCGCCCGCAGATAAATAATTAATATTCACCGTACAGTCCCGCGAAGTTTTGCTATCACAAATTAAAAAGTTTCCTGAACCGCTGGCCACAAAAGGTTCATAACCCAAAGTGCCGCGCAAAATAAGCCAGGTATTTAACGGGTAATCCATTGTGGCTGCGATACCAATGCCTGTACCTGCAAGCTTTACGTCTTCGATATTTAAAGCTAAGTCCGATTGCTTAGTAGACATGTTGTTAATGGATGCAGTAAGTACGACCGCCAGTTTTTTACCATTTAAGCGGGGATTTTTACTTTTTTTAGCATACGAATCCGGAGAGATCTCTTCTTCGGCAACCGGGGTACTGGTGCCGCCGTTACCCACCACAACGGTTTCGCTGCCGTCAGCTTTGCCGCTTTTGATGGTGGCAATCGCTTTTTCACCTTTGGCTTGTGTGATAATGGCTTTAGCCACTTCTTTGCCGTCAGTGTCGTTTAAGGTAACTGATTGGCCCACTTCCAGCTTTTCGCCGTCCATTGAAAGAAGCACGCGGTTGTTTTTAACTTGAAGAATCGATACGGCGTACGCGAGCTGTGCAAAAAATAAAAATATAATGAAAAAAGTTTTACTCATATAAACAGAAAACTCCCTTTAAGTTATCTGTTTCTAAATAGGATTTATCGTTTACGATATGCTCCCATAAAAATACAGACGCGCCGTCATGGCTTGAATTAAAAATTTTAACCAGCTTCGAGGCCTGCGCTTCATCACGAAGACTTACATCGCTGCAGATTTCATTTATAAAATTATTTATCTGAACAGCGGCCGTATCGGTTTCGAATCTTTTACGGTCAGAGGATTTGTAAACGGTACATCCTGTAAAAAGTAAAACGGTGGCAGTGATGCTGAAAACCTTAGCTGCTGATAACATGATTTAATTGTGAGGGCATTTTGCAAAAAAATAAAGCCTTTTGTTATGAACAAAAGGCTTTTATAAAAAGAAATTCTGACTGAATTAGCCGAACTAGAACGGAATATCTTCGCTTTGGTTGAATGTCGGTTCTGGGCCGAAATCACCAAAATTGAAATCTCCGCCACCTTGAGAAGCCTGTGAAGTTTGCTGAGTTCCGCCTGCAGTTTTACTGCTATTAGTACTTAAAAATTGCACTGTAGAAGCAACGATATCAGTTGCGTATTTTTTTACGCCGTTGTCTTCCCAAGAACGCGTTTGTAATCGGCCTTCAACGTATACTTGGCTGCCTTTGCTAAGGTATTTAGCGCAGTTTTCTGCTTGTTTGTCCCAAGTTACAATTCTGTGCCACTCAGTACGCTCTTGATTTTGACCGCTTTTATCAGTCCAATTTTCACTTGTTGCAACAGTTAGATTTGTAACTGTTCTACCTTGGGAAATGGTTTTCATTTCAGGATCTTTTCCCAGACGACCCACGATAATAACTTTATTTACTCCAGACATTTATGCACCCTCCACAGATTGTTTTACTTTGTGCGATTCCTGAGTCAATCAGGTAATCTTTAATGCTGTAACTATGTGCAAAGGCTTAGCCTATTCCATAGGCGATTAAAGGAGAAATGACAAAATATCAGAGGCGAAACGCGGAAGCCGCATTAACAAAAGCGGACAGGCTTATCTGATCGGGGTCAGCTGAAACGGGTTACCGTAAGCCGGGTCGCCCTGCAGGCGGAATTTATACTGAGCCGTGCTGCCGACCATCGTTTTAGATGAATCTAAGAAAGATAAAAACAGACCGCCACGTTGCTGAAAACTGTTATTCGCCTTTAGGTCTACCGACACATTGTAAGACCCGAATTGCGGTACGACTTGGCCGCCCATATTCATAAAAGTAATGCCGATTTCGCCTTTGATTTCACCGTATAAATCATCTTTTAAGGTGCCCAGTTTGCCGGTTTCGATCTGGAATTTTCCGTTTGAAAGCTTTCCTTTAAGTTCGACTTTATCAAACGTCACTTGCGGAATGTTGATTGCGCCCATAAAGCCGGTAGATACGGTCGTTGAAGGCACTTCAAACTTATTAATCACAAGATTTAAATCCATATCAGGCTGTTCAGTAAACGTAAGGTCAGCCACAGCCTGCGAATACATACTGAGCTGGCCCTTTAAAGGAACACTTAGCTGTGCGACTTGTCTGGCCTCATTAAGGCTGATGTTTTGTGCGTTCACTTCGATCTTGGATTTATCAGCGCCGCTTTTAGAAGCCGCACCGGCCGGAGTAATACTAACTTCAACTTCACCCTTTAAAAAACCTGTCGCAGAAAAGCTGCCGCCCGGTTTTTTTTGAAAAGCCGCCATAATCGAAGGGGAGACTTTTACTTTATCTGAAGTTAACGAGGAAATCTGCGGGGTTTCGACAATGACGTTATCCATGCCGACGGTCACTGTGAACGGGTTTAAGTGTAATTCATCAAATTGCAAAAACACGCGGTTGCCAGTGGCCTTTGAAACCTGCGATGTAATCAAGTCATTCAAATCACTTAACGGAAACAAAATGAACAAAAACACCACGGTCAGCAACAACACCAATAAAATCTTCTTGATGTTCGAAAATAGGAATCTAAAAAAGATGACAATTGAATTCATCATTCGTTAGCACCCTCATCGCCCGAACTAGGGTTAGAGTTGCGGCCTGATTTCTTTTCTGGTTCCGGCATTGGTTCAGGTGCTGCTTCAGGAACTTTTAAGCTGTAAAGTTTGTAAGTCACATCGTAATAACGGGTGTCACTGGCATTGGCCACAATAGCGATGTCTTTCATTTTTACGCTGTCAGAGATTCCGACTAATGATCCGCCGATATCTACGATTTGTTTTAAATTTAATTTTGCCAGTCTGACTTGCATCACATTTGAAACCAAGTTGCTTGGAATCATGCGGCCTTCTACAGGGCCTTCAGAAATACCGATATTTTGTTCAGGCAATAATTCTGCACGCTGAATAACCGACGTTACCATGCTCATAAGGCTGTCGGCAGGGGGCGGGACGGGTAAGTTCTGGTTAGAAGAAGATTCGCGGTAAGTTCTAAAGAGTTCGCGGATTAAATTACGCTCTTCTTCGAACATCGAAATGTTAGTGTAAGAAGTTGAAAGGTTACTAAGCGGAATAAATAAAATAATTAATAAAACTAAAACAGTAGCGACAAGCTTTGCTATTTTTTGGCCGGGCGGAGTCAGGTTTTCATAACGATCCATCATCTGTGCGTAGGCAGAAGATTCCCGCACACGTTCAAATATCTTTTGGCCGGCCGCTTGGCCTTTGTCTTTCAGGCTGTCTAATGCACTCATTTAACAACTCCTCTGTCTGCCTTGAAAGACAGATTGAAAGATGTTCGGTTGGGCATAACACTTAAGCCCGCCGGCTGATTGGTTACGGTGCCATCGGTAGCCAGTGATTTTAAACCTTGAGATAAAGCTGAAACATCTTGCGCGCTGTTTGCGTAACCGACAATTTGCACCACATCGTCACGTACCGTGAATCGCATGATATCAACCTTAACCTGATTTTTACCAGGAGCCGCCTCGCTGACTTTTTTCAAAATATCTAAGGCAGAATTCATTTGCGCCACTTCAGATACTTTCTTCATTTCAGTGATTTTCTTTTTATTATCTTTAATATATTTACGAACACCTTTTTCGTTAGCTTGCTTCTTCGGTAAGCGTGCTACAGTTTTTGCCTGTTCTGAAACGGCTTCGCTTCCTTTATCAGCCAACGTGGTAGAAAAACTGCTTCGTAACGATGACCAAACAAAAAGTACAACCAAAGCGGCCGCACTGATTTGAATGATTGTGCCCCAGTTTTCCCATAAATTCTGCAGACCTTTATTTTGTTTTGCAAAATCGCCTTTTAACAGATTGATCGCCGGATTTCTTGGTTTTTTAAGACCTTCTAATGCAATGGCAACAGCACTTGTAAAACGTGATTCGATAATAGCCGCTTGTTCAGACGACGGTGCCAACTGGGAAGTGTAGTTTTGCAGTAACACAATCGGGTTGCAAGCCACTTCCAGGTGTTGAGTCAGGAAAGCGCCTAGATTCGGTAAAAGGCTTAGGCCGCCGGTATAATGAAGGGCGGTGATGTCAGCGTTGAATTCACTTTGTAATTCAAGCAAGGTCATTTGAATATCGCGGGTTAAGTCGCGAATGGATTTCGTAAGAATGCCCGAAGTTTGTGTTTGGTCGTAGCTGGCGTTGTCTTTTGTCAGTAGAATTGTCGCCTGGCTTTGCAATATTTTAACGGCTTCGATGTAAGAGATAGAATTCTTTTTTATAATTTCCTGAATCAGTTGATTCGCACCCCAAAAAAGACTGCGTGTAAAAACCAACCGGTTATTTTCATAGGCTGTCAGTAACGTCGATTTGTGGCCCAGATTCAAAACAACCTGAATATATTTTTTTGGTTTTTGGCTGTCATCTAAACTTAAATTCGAAGGCAGCGAAGGCGGCGGGGCATCCCAGTTTTCAAGTAAGTTCGCAAAAGCCAAACCTTCTATGCTGACAGCGTAAATATCAACACCGAAGTTACTGGCAAGGTCTACAATGTCTTCAACGTGATTGCGGGGAATCGCTGTGGCTAAAATATCTGCGGCAGCGCCACTGGTTTGAACCACTTTTGATTCAAACACACATGAATCTGTATCAAATGGGATATCTTCTTCCATTTCGAACGAAAGACTTTTTTGAATCTTTACACGGTCTGAAAACGGAAATGATTTAAAACGGGTCGTTGCTTTTGACTGCGGAACAGCGATGATCCAACGGTCTTGCGCATAATCGCCTGAAGCAATAAACGAACGGACAAACTCAATGACTTCAAGTTCTTTATCTTCTTTGGAAACGTTCTGACTTAAAACTTTTTCTTGATATTGATTGATGTAAACGCTTTTTTTATTTTGAACGAGTTCAACGATCTTGACTGAATAGTCACCGATATCTACACCGATAGATCGCATGTGGCCCCTTCCATGATGAAAAATCTAAAGATTGAATTTATATTAAAACCAAAAACTCAATCCGCGTTCTAGTACTCTGTCCAGTATACGACACGTGGCGCGCCTTTGGGAAGAGGTTCTTGTTTTGGAGGGCTGGACCCAGGTCCAGCAGCGGGATTCGGTGTTGGGTTCGGGTTAGGTGCGGGAGTTTGCGGATTTTCTTCCAGTTTTTCTTTATCAAGAAATGTTTTTACCTGCGCCGCCGCTTTTGATATGTCGACAACATAAGCCACAATATTTTTTTGCAAGGCAAACTGGCCACCACCGTAAACACCCGTGGCAATAATTTTGAAATTAAAAACTTTATCGCAAACCATAGGAATCTTATCAAATTCCGGAGATAAACGCGCCCCTTTGGTTTCAACAAAGGATTTGAAGTCTTTCAAACACTCATCGCCTTTGCCTTTGAAGGGGCCACCTTTTTCCGGGTCTTCTCTTCTGGCTAAAGCTTCGGTTACGGCTTCTTCACCAATGCCCGGGTCAAGTGACATCAAAACATCTTTTGAAGCTGAATTCGGATTAATAGCCTTCATTCCGTAAATCGTTACTCGCGGTGCCAGCAACTGATAAAAATCTTCGTTCATTCCCGGAACTAATCGCAATTCTTCAACGGTTCTGAAGCCTCTGTTCGGCGGGTAACCCTGGCCCAATTCAGAAAACGCCTGGCGTTTGTCTCCGCCTTGAAGGGCGGTGGTGGAATCGCTCATCCAGTCGTAAATGCGGCCAACAAGGTCTTCCATGTTTTCATTTTGGTATTTGGATCTGAAGTCATCGTCAGAATTTACTTTTTGTTCAAAAATATTTAAGACCTGTTTTCTGGTGACCTCTCTTAAGGTTTTAGAAGGCGAGGCCAGATCATTTAAGTCAATTTTTGAACCTTCGTCTTCAATAGTGTGCGTGTAAGTGGCATCCATTAAAGATTCTTTAGTTACATTTTGCATCATCTCTTTATCGACTGAATTTAAATCGCCCGGAATCGGCAAGGGCCACGCAAACGGGAACTTCCAAATTAAATCAAGCTGGCTGGCATAAGCCTCCGGCAACGGTAATTGCGAAGCCTGCTGAAACAATTTTATGCGCAGTAAAGCAATCTGCATACTGTTGCGGGCCGCATAGTAAGCTTTAAGCCGTGTCATTTCTTTAGAGTTCACAACGAATTCAATTGCTGAATCTTTTGTAACTTCCGTAGCGATGTAAACCATAAACATCAGCGATGTCAGGGCTAAAATCAATGCGACGCCGTTACGTTTTTGCAATATTTTTTGATTGCGGCTGTATTTAAAGCGGCCTTTAAAAAATCTACTGATCAACACGGCCCCCAGTTGCTGGGTCTAACCCGGCAGCTCCAAAGGTATTCGGCGTTCCGCCGCCGCTTCTGGCAGGATTATTCGGAAAGTGCACAGGTACCACTAACTGCATTGAATAAGTTTTTTGCTTTCCTTCGAATTCTCTTTCAATCGCCAGCGAAACTTCAACAGAGTCAGGAAAGCGGCCGCGAGTTCCGCCATCGACGGCGCTTCTAGATGAATTCCATTCGTTAACCCAGTCTTGCTTAGTTTCACCGATGTAACGAAGTTTAAATTCAGAAACATTTTCTAACATTACAATTTCGTTACCGCCGGCTTTTACATCTTCATCAATAATGTTTTGTACACGCCGGTACAAACAACTGCTGGATTTATTTGTGGTCAGATTATTACAACTTTTCAAGGAATAACCGACTTCAATAAAATCCGCCTGTACGACAGCGGATGAAAGGCGCCCGCTGTTTAAAGTTACGAAATTAACAGTCGTTTCATCGCCGACAAAATCTGTAGTGGGGTCGTAACGTCTGGTTTGCCTAGGAGGCCCTTGAGCGCCGTCAACAGCGCCGGGAGCCGTTGTAGTCGGAGAGGCCGATTTAGTTGCGATATCCTGAAGTTCTTTTTCGAAGTCACGGTGATGAAACGCCAAATTAATATCAGATCGTATCATTCGAAGTGAATCGCGCAGTCCTGAAACATCGTCGACTTCCGCTTGAATTTTGGTGCGGGCTTTTAATGCGCGGGTAAGGGCCTGTGTCGTAACCAGCGCCATCGTCGCTAAAATAGTGATTGCAAGAATAACTTCTAACAAAGTGAAGGCTTTTTTTGAATGAAGGGTTTTTAGCATATTCACTGGCCACCGCCGCCGGCACCACCGGCAGAGCCCGGTATTGGTAATGGCCTGTCATAATCAATCATGTAAATCGTAACATCGGCTGTAACCGGTTTACCAAGTTCTGTATTGATAACACTGATCTTAACTTCTTTAATGGATTTTGATAAATGCTCTGTAAAAGTTTTCATTAAGACCAGCATGCTTTGATTAGCACCGCCGTCTTGCGCCGTTAAGCCTGCAGTCATATCCGGAATCTCAAGTTTTTTAG
>JANWIU010000043.1 GCA_025449725.1 Pseudobdellovibrio sp. | reverse complement strand
GGCTTAATGCATCCGGAATTAAATCTTCAACCACTTTCGGGTGAGTTTTCTTGAAATTATCAATCAGCGTTGCCGCTTCCTGACGACCCAGTAACTCGTGAGCATGTGTACGGATCAATTCTGTAATATGAGTTGCCATTACAGTAGGAAGATCAACAACGGTGTAACCGACTAATTCGGCTTTTTCGCGCTGGCTAGGAGAAATCCAAAGAGCGTCCAAACCAAATGCAGGTTCTTTTGTAGGAACGCCGTCCACTTTTCCTGAAACCTGTCCCGGGTCCATCGCCAATAGAGCGTCAGAACGTAACATTCCGCCGCCGACTTTGTTTCCTTTTACCAGTAGGCGGTATTCGCCCGGAGCCAATTGAAGATTGTCACGGATGTGAACGCTTGGAACTACTATTCCCAGATCCAAAGCAAATTGTTTTCTAATAGAGGCAATACGCTCAAGTAAGTCGCCGGATTTAGAAGAATCAACTACATTAATCAGACCGTAACCCACTTCAAGTTCTAGCATGTCCAAAGGCAACATACTTTCGACGCTTTCTTTTTTCGGCGCCAGAAGTTCTGCGTCTGCTTTTTTCTTAACGTTTTCAATTTCCTCAGCTTTGTATTGACCGATAACCCATGCAAATGCACCTAATGCTCCACCCATCGTCAGGAATGGAATCGTTGGCAAACCAGGAATCAAAGCCAAAACCGCTAATACGCCGCCGGTAATGTAAATCGCACGCGGGTTAACAAATAACTGTCCGGTTACTTCCGCACCCATGTTTTCGCCACTGCTACTGCGGGTAACAATAATACCGGCTGCAGTCGATATGATAAGTGCTGGAATCTGCGCCAGTAAGCCATCACCGATGGTTAACATGGTGTAGTTTTTGGCTGCAGTCGTTAGATCAAGATTCTTTTGCAGAACTCCGATCAAAAGACCACCGACAATGTTGATAACAGTAATTATAATACCGGCAATAGCGTCACCGCGAACGAACTTGCTGGCACCGTCCATAGCCCCGTAAAAATCTGCTTCTTGTTCGATTTCTTTTCTGCGCTTGCGGGCTTCAACCTCTGTAATCGCACCGGCATTTAGCTCGGCATCGATTGACATCTGTTTACCCGGCATTGCATCTAATGTGAAACGTGCAGCTACTTCGGCAACGCGTCCCGAACCTTTGGTGATCACCACGAAGTTAATAACAACCAAAATTGCGAAGATAATAAATCCGATAACGTAATTGTTTCCTACAATAACGTTTGCAAAAGCCTGAATAACGCCACCGGCAGCGTGTGCACCCTCATGGCCATGAGAAAGAATCAAACGTGTCGTTGCCACGTTCAATGCCAGACGGAATAAAGTCGTCATCAGTAACAATGACGGGAAAGAAGAGAAGTCTAAGGTTTTATTAACGTAAATTGAAGTTAAAAGGATCAATAAGCTCAGTGCTAAAGAAAAAGTTAACGAGATATCCAGCATAAATGCCGGAAGAGGAATGATCATCACTCCGATAATTGCTAATACACCAAACGCAATGAACAAGTCCGTGTTCTTGGTGTATTTTTCAAATCGTTTAGCGAACAAAAACAGTGCTTCCATTATAAGCCTCGCTCAGCTTGCACATTTGTGCTGTTGTTTTTCTTCTTCTTACGACGTAACCGGTAAACATAAGAAAGGACTTCCGCTACGGCCACAAAAAGCTCACGCGGAATAACCTGCCCGATTTTCATTGTTTTAAAAATGGTTCTCGCCAGAGGTTTATTTTCAATAATGGGAATGTTATTATCACGGGCGATTTGCTTGATCTTTTCTGCCATATGATCCGCGCCTTTAGCAATCAACTGCGGCGCCGGAAGTTTATCTGAATATTTTAAGACGCAGGCAATATGTGTCGGATTCGTGATAACCACGTCACCTTTAGGGACTTCGCTCATCATTTTACGAGTCGCGATTTCACGCTGAACTTTGCGGATTCGGGCTTTAATCAAAGGATCACCCTCGCGGGATTTGTGTTCTTCTTTAACTTCCTGCTTGGTCATCATCATTTCTTTTTCAAGCTGCCAGCGTTGAAAGAAGTAATCGCCCACAGAAAGAATCAGCATGAAGATCCCGACCGTCATCAACAGTTTGAAAATGACCATACCCAGATACGTTAAAATTTGCTCAACACTTAAAGCCGAGAGGTAAGGAATTTTATTAATTTCACCTTTCAACAGCATATACAAAATGCCACTGATAACCATAAGCTTCAGCATTGATTTGCAGAGCTCAACGAATCCTTTCATTGAAAAGATTCTGCCCAGTGCATTTAACGGATTCATTTTGTTAATGTCCGGGTTCAAAGCATTTTCAACCTGTAATAAACCGGTCTGTAGCACTTGAGAAACGACCCCGATCACCATTGCAATCAAAAAGATTGGACTTACAAGAATTAACAACTTGTATCCGACAAACGTTAAAACCTTTGTGATTTTTTCGTTTTTAACTGCAGAAATCATTTCCGGACCCATTGTCCGTCCAAACATCTCTACAACATTTGTTAAAAAATATCGGGAAGCCATATACATCATACCGGCTGCAGCCAAAAAGAAGACAGCCGTGCTTAATTCACGTGTCATAGGAACTTGGCCGCGTTTACGGAAATCTTCCCGCCGCTGTTCCGTTGCTTCTTCTGTTCGTTCGCCCTGATCTTCAGCCATTACCTATATCGCCTTTATGAATTTAAAAAATTCATCCATTGAAAACATCAGCATACCGTTCATCTGCATAACCAAAAGCGGTAAGCTGATAAACATAATCACAAATCCCAAAACCACAGTTAAAGAAGCTGTCGTTACCAACACATTAATCTGCGGAACTACCCGGCTTAAAAGCGCGATACCGAACTGTACGATTGTCATCGAAATCAATAATGGTGCCGCAATTTTAATTCCGATAATAAAAAATTCCTGAACTTTATAAACCATCTCAGCCAGTGTTGCGACGTGAAAACTAGCAACGGCTAACGGAGCCGAAGTAAAGCTTTCAACCACACCTTGAATCATGAAGTGATGTCCGTTAAACGCTAAAAAAACCAATGTGCCGATTACCCCATAAAATTGTTCCATGGCATTGCCCATTGAACCCATCATCGGATTAAACATCTGCGCCTGCCCTAGGCCCATCGCGATCGAAACAATTTCCCCCGCCATAGCAATGGCGAAGAAAAACAAACGTGTAACAAACCCCAAAGAAATTCCGATTAAAACTTCGCGTCCCGCCAACATCAGTAGATCCGCCTGGCTTTCTTTGATTCTCACCAGAACTTCATTCGTTGCGATCGGGTTAAAAACCGCGAGAGTAAAAACAACCGACATTAAAATCTTTAACGGTGCAGAAATAGAAGTAGAATTGAAAATCGCGCCAGAAACAGTAAAAGCCGACATCCTGAGTAGAATCAGGGCGAAAGCTAAAATCTGCATTTCATTCAGCTGCGAAAAATTAATCACTACGGTCCTCTCACCACGGTGGCGATGTTTTCGAACAGGTTAATCGTGTACGAACTCATTACATCCAGCATCCAAGAGCCGCCTAATGTAATAATGATGGCGATCACCACCATTTTAGGAACGAATGTCAGGGTATTCTCATTGATCTGAGTCAACGCCTGAAAAATACTGATAATAAGACCCACAACCAGTGTGCTCAAAAGCAACGGGGCTGACAAAAGCGCCAGCGTTCGTAGTGCGTCCTGACCTAAATGTATGACAACTTCTTCGCTCACTCTTTACCCCTTACCCAAAGCTCTTAACCATTGAGCCGATCAACAGCGACCAGCCGTCAACCAGAACAAAAAGCATAATTTTAAATGGAAGCGAGATTACGATCGGCGGGACCATCATCATACCCATCGCCATTAAGACACTCGCCGCGAGGATATCGATTATTAAAAAAGGTAAGAAAATGATAAATCCGATCATGAAGGAAGTTTTCAGTTCAGATACAATAAAAGCGGGAACCAAAACGATTGTTGGCACGTCTGCACGTGTTTTCGGTTGTGAAATTTTTGCTAATTTTACAAATAGTCCTAAATCCTGATCACGCGTCTGCGTAAACATAAAACGGCGCAGTGGCGCCAGGGCATTATCTATCGCCAAATCCTGGCTTAGATTACCACTAAGATACGGTTGCACGGCTTTTTGGTTAATTTCTGTAAAAGCCGGGCCCATGACAAAAAATGTTAAAAACAATGAAAGCCCCACCAGAAGCTGGTTTGGCGGCAGTTGCTGAACGCCCATTGCCTGGCGTAAGAATGAAAGAACAATCAAAATGCGGGTAAAACCCGTCATCATGATTAAAATGGCCGGCGCCAAAGTTAAAACTGTCAAAACCAAAACCATCTTAACTGCATTAACCACTTCGGTCGGATTCTGTGTCGTCTTAAACCCCATATTAACTGTTGGCAGTGTTACTTGCGCAAATGCAAATGAACCGGCTACCAAAACCAATAGTGGTGCGAACCATTTAATAAATTTCACGAAAAACTCCGCATTGATCTCAGTTTCTTGCTAACTGTTTCAGTTACGTTAGTAAAAGAAAATTCTTCATCTAATTCTACCGGAACTGTTGCTGCAGAACCTTGTCCTGCGCCGGGTTTAGTCGGAATTGTGTCTGCTGAACCTTCTTCAACCTTCGCCATAGTTTGGCCGAAATTATTTGGAAGTGCCGCAGGAACCTCATCATCGATTAACGACAATGATTTAATCATTGAAATATTGTGATCCGTTACGCCAACTAAAATCGATTCGCCCGCAACATGAATAATGGCCAGACTCTTTTTAGGACCCAAGTAATGTTGAGACAATACTTTGATCTGCATATTCGATTTATTGATCGTGTTTGAAAATTTATAGCGTCTTACAAAATAAAATCCGCTGCCGGTTAAGATCAACACAATAGCCATCGACATTAATGCCTTCGCTGTTGTCGATCCGCCCTCAGTTGGCTTCTTTGCCGTTTCGATAGTCAGCGGAATTTGGTCTTCAGCTAATTTTACAGCCGGCGCAACTGACGCTTCGGTCGTAGCGGGAGAAGCCACGGCCTTCGCCTCAGCCAGCGTTTCGGATTGTACACCCGCCGCAAATGCTGTTTGGACTATTAAAAAAGAAGCGATCAAAAACGATTTCATCATTTTAATTGCTCAATTCTTTCAGATGGAGAAATGATATCCGTCAAACGAACACCAAACTTTTCATTCACCACAACGGCCTCGCCGCGGGCGATGAGCTTGTCATTAACTAAAACTTCCATCGGTTCACCGGCTAACTTAGCCAACTCAATAACTGAGCCCTGAGTTAAATTCAGTAATTCACTGACCGGCATTTTTGTACGGCCTAGCTCCACCGTTACTTTCAGTGGAATATCTAAAATTAAATCCAGGTTACGGTCTTTAACACCGCCACCACCGCCAACACGGCCAGAGCTGCCCGCTGACGAGGATTCCATTCCTTCGCTGAGTTCGTTTAACTGGTCCGCAATCTTATCCATTGGATCATTAGACATATAAATCTCCCTACTTTTCTATTTGTCTTGTGATTTGCATGGCTACCGTACCGTGATGCACGCCGTAGTAACCTTTAAATTTTTTTACATTTTCAACTTGAACATCCAGCTCACCAGAAGAGTCCTGAGTCAAAGGAATGACGTCGCCGACTTTCAAGTTCATCAGATCTCTTAATTTCACTTCTGTCTCACCTAAGTTTACTTTGATATCAACGTCAGTTTCTAAAAGCTGTTCTTTAATAATAGATGTCCAAAGCTTCTTATCTGTTTGATCCGACTCCACCTGGAAACCGGTAGATAACTTTTGTTTGATCGGCTCAATCGTTGAATAAGGAATAACAATCGCGATTGTTCCGGAAGCCTGCTCTAATTCTACGTCAAATGTCGATGCAATAACGACATCTGTTGGCGGCACGATACCCACGAACTGAGGATTGATTTCAGTACGCTGAAACGAACAATCGATTTTTTCAATAGTTGACCAAGAAATTTCCAGGTCATTGATCGCCAATTCCACAACTTTTTTAACAATTTGAAGTTCGATTGGTGTGAACTCCTTACCGTCAATCTTTGCGTAAGGACGGTCCGCACCACCGAAGAATGAATCCACCAGTGCATAGGCTAACTTCGCTTCGATAACAAAAATCGCAGAACCGCGAAGATTATTGAAACGCAGAACGCTCATGCAAGTTGGGATTGGTAAAGTATTGATAAACTCACCGAATTTTAAAAATTCAGTAGATGTTAAAGTAATCGATGCAATCTTACGTAAAGCCGCAGATAACGAAACGCGGAAAGAACGCATAAATTTTTCGTAGATAACTTCCAGTTGCGGAAGTCGGCCACGGATAATACGATCCTGACTCGTTAAATCGTAAGAGATAACGTTCTTGTCGTTTTGATTCAAATTTTTAATGTTGCCGCCGCCACCTTGGCCACTACCGGCCCCACCCGCAGGCACATCGCCTTCTGTGACCGCTGCCAGGAGGGCATCAACTTCACTTTGGGACAAAATTTGATTCATTCGTGCTCCTTCTTTTACAAACGCGCTTTCAGCGCCGACAAACTAATTATAAATAAACTCAGTAATATAAACGTTCATGATCTTGCCCTTGCTTAAGAACGAATTAATATTGTCCTTAATCTCAGTCTTCAGGGATTCACGGCCGTCTTTAACAGAAACTTCTTCGTAGCTCTTGCTGGAAAGAATAATGATAATGAAATCGCGGATTTGGGCTTTGCGGCTTTCAATTTCACGCTCAACCTCAAGACCCTTTACTTCGAGCTCCATATTCACTTTTAAGACCTTGCGGCCCTTTGATCCGGCTAAATTAACAACAAAAGTTTCTAAAGGAATAACTTTACCTACATCTTCAGGTGCCGCTTGCTCTTCAGCCTGAGTTTGGTTTTCACCTTCAATTGCTTTTTCAATGCCGGGCTTAGCTTCCTCGATTTTACGGCCTTTCCAAATCATGTAACCAACAAACGCCACTACGACCATGTTAAGTACAACTAGACCAATGAGCAGGAATGGTTTTGAACCTGATGAACCGGATGAGGCTGCTGCGGGCTCTGTCTGTGATGCTTTATCTTCAGCCAATTTTCCTCCAAAAAAAATGAACCGTTATTACCGAAATGCAAAAAACACTTCTATCCGATCTCTAACAAAGCAACACTAGTGCCATATCAACTTAGGTCCTGAGAGTGAGAAATTTCATTCTGTACGTCAAAAAAATGAATCCCTGCATTCTGGTCTAGGAAAAATTAGTCAGTAAAGTTGACTAGTCCTGTTAGTATTTTGTCGGTAACTGGACTAGACGAAAGCCATTTGAGTCTTGGACGGACACGAGGTAAATTAATAAAAAGAGGTGAAAAAAATGATAAGACTTTCTGTTTTAGTCATCCTGGTTTCAGGACTTCTCATGGCCGACGTTGGAACCTGGAAAAGTTTTCAAACTGCTGATAAGTTTTTTACCGGCAGCTTTCCGTGCTCAGCAAACAATGTTTTAGTCAGTAAAAATGAAAATCAAACTGAACGAATGTACAAATGCGATTTCGCCGGATCAACTTATTCTTTGTCACAAATTGTATTCACTGAAGCCGGTAAAAAAATGCTCCAAGTCCGCCCGCCAACTGTTATCGATGATACCGCCCGCGATCTGGTAAAAAAGTACCGGACGGAAAATTCTAATATTGATGTTCACAAAATTTTCAGACAGCATCCGTACCGCAGACTAGAGATGGTCGCGACCGGAAATAAAATGAAATTTTACACATCAATTTTTGACGGTCCGGAAGCGCGAATTATTTTTTCTGCCAGCGGCCCTGACAGTGAAGATTCCAATTTGAAAAAGGCTTCTGATTCCCTGAAACCGAACTGAATATTATTGAGCGTAAGCGAATCAAATATCAGATCTTCAGCGACTTAATTTTATTAAGAAATTTTTCTACCAATACCGGGTTACCGGCCACTACCGTTCTATCGAACGGATTGTGAATTTCCCCTCTGTAAGTGCGAACACTTCCCCCGGCTTCTTCCACTAAAATTTTCCCTGCAGCTGTATCCCACGGCTTTAATTCTTTTTCCCAGAATAGATCAAAAACCCCCGAAGAAACCAACGCCATATCATAAGCGGCTGCACCCGCCCGACGAACTCCGCGCGCTACTTTTACCAGCTCAGAAAATATTGAAATTTGATCGGCCATAAATTCAGGTTCGACCGCAGAAAATCCTGTAGCCAAAAGTGATTTAGAAAACTCTGTTGTGTTTGAAACCTTTACCGGTTGGCCGTTACAGAACGCACCCTTTCCGCGCTCAGCCGTCCATCGTTGTTTCAACACCGGCATATCAATGATTCCGATCTCAATAATCCCATCAACTTCCAGAGCCAGTGAAATACAAAATATCGGGAATTTGTGAATGAAGTTCGTTGTCCCGTCCAATGGATCCAAAATCCAGCGAGCACCTTTATAGTTTTTCACTAATTCCTGATTTTCTAAAAAGCTGGACTCTTCCCCCAGAAAACCCACGTCAGGGCAGCATTTGGCCAGATGACCTTGAATGATCGCTTCGCTTTCCCGATCTGCTTCACTGACTAGACCAGCCTTTTCCTTCTCTTCTATATGGTGAATTTTTCCAAAATATCCCAATAAACAGGCTTGGCCTAAATCTACGGCCTCTAAAGCGGCTTCATACCTGGACTTTGTCATAAATTTTTACCCCGAATTGACCATTTTTTTGTCTATAGGTTACACTATGTAATAGTACTATAGATTATTTTATAAATCTTGTGAGGTCCTTATGAGTCAAAAAACCGATAATCTGATCAAGCTGGCACTGGTTTTCTTTGTTTCTTTGCTGTCGTTTTCAATCGGAACGTACGTTGGAAAAAAATATTCCGATAATCAGCACAAATTAGCATTGTTAGAACCTCAAAAAGAAACGTCTGTTAAGGCAACTGAAGAATTTGCGACTGATTCCGGCGCAACCGAAGCAGAAGGCCACTTAAATGAAGTAGCTGCTGAAAGCCCTTCTCACGTTACAACCGGCACCAGCGAAAAACCGGCGGCATTGACTGATTCCGAAGTCGCTAAAATCGCAGAAGAATTCGCCAGTGAAGAAGATGCAACAGAAGAGCGTATCGTTGCGACTGTTGAACCACCTGAAAAGGTTGTTAAAACGATTCCCGAACAGCCGCATGTAAATGGCCAGGTACAAAGTGCAAAGGCCACCACATTAACAGCTGCCACAGTGGCACAGCCTAAAAAAGTAGAGCCTGTTACTACGGTTACAAAACCGGTTGTTGCTAAAAATACAAATGCATTACCCCCGAAAGTTACTCCTACTCGCACTGATGATACAGTAGCGATAACTCCGACCCCGGTTGATGCAGAAAATAGAAATCCGGCAAGCATTCCTCCGGCTACCGAAATGGTTCCTATTCATTATACTGTTCAAATCGGTTCATTCCCGACTGAAAATGAGGCTGATACATTAACTAAGAGCCTTCAAAACAAAGGCTACAAAACCAGTTACGTTCCAGCAAAAGTGAACGGTCAAATCTGGTATCGCGTGAATGTCGGATTATTCGGCACAATTAAAGAAGCTCAGGATTACAAGAGAGAGTTTCTTGAAAAAACAAAGTTAACTTCAGCAATCGTTCAACGTCTTCAGCACTAGTTAAATTCAGCGCTTTCAGCACTAGTTAAATTCAGCGTTTTCCTAGCAATGCGTTAAGGGACAATTCTCTCGAAATTGTCTCTATTTCTAGGTATCTATTTGTCATGACTTCAATCGAAAACTTAACGGCTCACCTCAATCCACCGCAAAAAAAAGCGGTTGAAACACTTGAGGGCCCGGTTCTAATTTTAGCAGGCGCCGGCTCTGGCAAAACGCGCGCGCTTACTCACCGCATGGCTAACATAATTGCCAGTGGATTCGCTTCAACAGATGAAGTCCTCTGCGTAACGTTCACGAATAAAGCCGCAAAAGAAATGGAGCACAGAATTTTCAAGCTGCTTTCAGATTTGAATGTTCCAGTTACGCGCGAACTTTGGGTTAATACGTTTCACTCCTTTTGCGTTCGCGTACTCCGTCAACATATTGACTTACTCGAATACAAAAAACCTTTTACGATTTATGACTCCGGTGATCAGTTGGCATTGATTAAAAGAATCATAGCGGCACTGAATATTAACGATAAAATGTTTCCACCAAAAAATTTTCAGGCCCGTATAAGTGATGCAAAAATGAAAGGCCTCACACCTGAAAATCTTGCGAAAGGATCTGACCGAAAAACAGATCCAAAGACTCTTGAAGTCTACACTCGCTACGAACAAGAGATGAAGCGCGCCAACGCTTTGGACTTCGACGACTTGTTACTTAAAACTTATCTGTTGTTTCAGATGTACCCAGCCGTTCTTGAAATGTACCAAAATAAATTTCGTTACATTATGGTGGACGAATATCAGGATACAAATCACATTCAGTACTTACTGGTACAGATGCTGGCCAAGAGCCACCGAAATCTTTGTGTCGTAGGCGACGAAGATCAATCCATCTATTCTTGGCGCGGAGCCGACATTTCGAATATTTTAGATTTCGAAAAAGACTTTCCTGAAGCCTGCGTTGTAAAGCTGGAATAAAACTACCGCTCTACCTCCAATATTGTTAACGCCGCTACAAAGGTGATTGCCAATAACACGCAAAGAAAAGAAAAAACTTTATTCACAAATAACGAAGAGGGCGACCTCATTCAAATTCGCGAAGAGCGAAACGAATATGATGAGGCCAAGTTTGTGGCCAAATCTATTCAAGGCCTGATCTCTTCAGGCGAACACAATCTGAATGACTACGCCGTATTTTACCGTACGAATGCGCAGTCCCGCGTGCTTGAAGAACAAATGCGTTCACTGGCTCTTCCATACCGCTTAATCGGTGGCATGCGCTTCTATGAACGTGCAGAGGTAAAAGACGTTCTTTCCTATCTGCGGCTTTCTCAGAATTTAAACGATGATATGGCTTTAAAACGCATCATCAATGTTCCTGCGCGCGGTATCGGTAAAACAACAGTGGACCAGCTTGAAGAAAAAGCTGGGCTGGCGCAAAAATCACTTTATCAGACTATTCACGATGCCATTAATGACAGAAGCTTCAACGCCGGCACCACAGGAAAGCTTCGTCGCTTTCTGGAGCTGATTGATGATTTTACCGTTCAGCAAGGACAATTTAAACTCTCGGAATTCTATTCGATCGTTTTACAAAAAACGGAATACATCGAAGTTCTAAAAAAAGAAGATACGCCAGAAGCCGAAGCCCGCATTTCCAACTTGGAAGAGCTGGATAACGCCATCGCGCAGTTTGAAAGCGAACGCGGAGACGAAGCGTCTCTATCAAACTACCTTGAAGAACTGACGCTGGCATCCGATCTTGATAACGCCGACACCAGTACCAACGCCATCACCCTCATGACCATTCATATTTCAAAAGGTTTAGAATTCCCCTATGTGTTTATTGTAGGATGTGAAGAGAATCTGTTCCCTTCCATGCGTGGAGACGAAGAAGATCCGAATGACCTCGAAGAAGAGCGCCGTTTAGCTTACGTTGCCATGACCCGCGCCCGTAAAAAACTGTGGATGACTCATACGAAGATCCGCCGCGTTTGGGGTCAGGAACAAATGAATCCTCCTTCGCGCTTTTTACGAGAGATCCCTAAAGAGTTTACTCAGTTCAGTTCTGGCGCAATGATGCCGGACCGTCCGAATTTTATGGGGCAACGAGGTTCGTACAACGAAGGCAGTTACTACAACAGCAGCTCTCCTAAATACAGAAATTCCGGATTCGATGAGTATTCGCAAAATTCCTTTGATGATGATTATTCCCAAGTGACTCCCCAAGTATCTAAAGGAAGCGGCTACTCAAAAGGTCAGCGCGTTCGCCACCCCACATTCGGCGTTGGTTCCATTTTTTCAACCGAAGGTGATGGCGATACTTTAAAAATCAGCGTGCTTTTTCAGGATAACACGATTAAAAAATTCGTTGCTAAGTACGCCCGTCTCGAAAAGGTTTAGATGCAGCAGGTTCTCGGACTTATTTTTGTATTGCTGGCCGGATTCGGTTTCGGGTTTCTTGGAATCTTCGGCCGTTACGCGTTTCAAAGCGGTCTAACGGTCGGCGAGCTTCTTACATTCCGGTTCGTGCTCGCATCGCTTTTATTGTGGGTCGGCTTGTTTGCATTCAAAAGAGATCTCATTAAACTTCCGCTTCGTCAGGTTTTAGTCTCTGCAGGACTTGGCGTCTTTGGTTATGCCGTTTTTTCAACTTTTTATTTTAAATCGATCGAAGGAATTTCCGTTCCTCTTGCTGCTCTTTTACTTTTTACTTTTCCGATCTTCGTAAATCTCGGTGCGCATTTCTTTTTGAAAGAGCGCATGACAAAAAATCAAGTTATCAGTTTGCTTTTGGCTTGCGTAGGGCTTGGAATCCTTCTTTGGGGACCGTTAGTTGTGAATTCTCCTGCAGCTGTGGCCTATGCGTTGATTGCAGCTGTTACGTACGCTGTTTACGTTCTGGTTTCCGGTAAGGTTCAACAAAACGTAGCGCCATTGTCTTCCAGCCTGTATGTCATCAGTGCTTCAGCACTTGCACTGTTTGTCATTCACCAGCCGGCCATCATGCGGGTAACTGAACTTACTTCCAAACAAATGTTCATCATTTCAGGAATTGCCGTTATCTCGACTATCGCGCCGTTAACTTTGTTTTTGGCGGGCTTACAAAAACTTTCAAGCTCTAAAGCTTCGATCGTGGTCATGATTGAACCGGTCGTTGCAACCGTTGCTGCCTTCTTTTTTTTAGGAGAGCAGTTATCCATTCTGCAAATTGGCGGAGCTTTACTTGTACTCTTGGCGCTTTTTATCAACGCAAGAAAATAACAAAACTTTCGACAGCTAAAGTTTCTTAGCTGATTTTAAATTTTCCCATTCTTCAAAATACACTTCAGCATCAATCGGGATTCGGGTTTCAGAAGCGTCCGGGTTGATGTATTCAGATTCAACTCCGTCCCAGCCGACAAACTTGCGGCCGGCTTCATTGCGCTCCACTTCAAATTGCGGGGCATAATAAGCTTTGCCGCCACCATCCGGAATATCAACAGACAGCTGTGGCATCGCAAGGCCAGACAAGTGCCCCCAAAGCTCCCGCTGGATCTGCAATGAATTATCAATACTGGTGCGCAAGTGATCCGTGCCGATTGAAGGATCGCACTGAAACATGTAATAAGGTTTTGCACGTAAATACAAAAGCCTGCGCGACAAGGCTTGCACTACTGCCGGGTGATTGTTCACACCGTTCAATAGCACCATCTGATTCATGACCGGAATACCGTTATCAACAAAATTTTCCACGGCTATAGCGGCTTCTGCAGTAAGTTCGCGCGGATGATTGAAGTGAGTCATCATGAACACCGGCTTGTGTTTTTTAAGGATGCGAACAAGATCATCGGTTACACGCATAGGCGCCACCACAGGCATGCGGCTTCCAATCCTGATAATTTCAACGTGATCAATTTTTCGAAGATCACTTAAAACACGATCGATCTTCGCGTCGGAAATCGTTAACGGATCCCCGCCCGACAGAATGACCTCACGGATCCCTGTGTGTTGGCGGATGTACTTCAGGGCCTCTTCGTATTCATCAGTTTTAAGAAAAGCCTGATCTGCACCGGTAAAATGCTTTCGTGTACAGTAGCGGCAGTAAACACTGCATATATCCGTCACTAAAAATAACACTCGGTCTGAGTACCTATGAACTATTCTGCGAACCGGGCTGTTCTCGGATTTTCTTTCCCCTAGTGGGTCCAACTGCGCTTGCTTCGGATCAAACAATTCTCGTTCATGAGGAAGAAGTATTCGGCGAACAGGATCATGCGGATTATTTTTTGAAGCCAACGCTGCGTAATAAGGAGTACAGCGAATATTAAAAATTTCAGATCCAGCCTCAAATGCTTTTCTTTCAAAATCAGCCAGCTGAAAGTTTTTTTCAAAGTCATTTACGCTTTTTAATGCCGACTGAAGTTGCCATGTCCAATCAAACCACTTTTCAGCGGGAACAGAATCTGCTCTTTCAACAGGGGAAAACGTAAATTTCATAGGAGATTTATATGCGAAGGCCCCTCAAAAAGACAGTTTTTTCGCGCGCCCTTTTTGTACCTGCTTTTTTTTCACGAAGGTCTTAAGCCTTTGAAACAATTGAACTTTTAAATATTTCCACCTTTGAGACGCCAGAAGTTTTACATGCCTATCATTCTGATACGCTCTTACTGCTACCAAATTTATTAATGTTTTCATGCAGTTACGGCGGTTTGTATCGATTTGAGAACTGGTCTGGCCTTCGCTCTTACATGATTGTGTAAATAAAAGACCTGGATGGTCCTATTAATGGAGGATGTATGAAAAAGGTAATCAATCAAAAGTGGATCTTGTCTGCTTTTCTAATCGCTGCACTGGGAAGCCAATATTATTATTCGGTTTCTTCTCAGCAGATTCTATCCGCAGACTTTGCGTCTACGGTAGATGTCTCACCTGATGATTTAGATCATTTAGTAGGACCAGCTCAGACACCAGCCAGCGCGGGAGGCCCTTCTGCCGCAACAACAGTTGTTCAACCTACAGCTCCGGCCCCGGTTCCCGGCGCAACTCAAGCTGCGGCACCGCAAGCTTGTTCTGAATGTGTAACTTGGGTATTTCCATCAGTAGCGGAAGCAAACGCAGCCGCAGCCGCTGTTAATAATTGGACCGCCGTCATCAAGGCACAACAAGCAACTCAAGCTCAAACCGCTCATGCTCCGGCAGCACCGGCGCCAGCTCCTGCAGTAGCAGCAGATGTTCCTGAAACTCCGGAATCCATTTGCGCTGACGAACCTGCAAATACAAGAGCTCGCTGTATCCGCCGCGAAAGAGACAACCTCCGTCAAGAGGCTGAGCGCGATGCATTGGATCTCCGAAATGAAGAGTTCGAAGGTAAAATGGAAGACTATGCCGCTCGTTACCCCAACAACTTAGAAACTTTAAGCTCACGCTTTCAATCTTTGTTACGCACTTATTCCGGCAGAAAAAAAATCGAACCGGCGGTAGCACAACGTGTGTTTGCAAAGTACATCGAACCACTTTTACGCCAACGTATGAATTCAGCTGATCAGTCACCAGAAAGCTTACAAGCCTTACAAGATACGATTTTAAATATAAGCAACTCTCTTCCGGCAGATTACCGCGGAATCAATAACTTGATCGCTGCAGATATCCGCAGAGCCGCAGAAGCTCGAGCAGCACTGGTACGCAGTAAGTTACAGGAAGCACGCCAGGCTTATAACGATAAAGATTTTATTACCAGCCAGGATCTTTGGTCAGTAGCAGAACAAGATCGCCGCCGCCTATTAACAGAGTTTAACGGATCTCCTCGTGACGGCATCTCTGGTTACTACGATATGTTAGCAAACAGTCTTAAAGGTGCAGACGATCAATCAAACGCAAATATGATCCCTGCAGTTAGAAACTTGTTCACTCAAATGAACAACGATAGCGCTAACTGGTTAAATGTGAATTCTAACAGCGGAAGCTCTACAACCGGCAGCAACACAACAGGTTCACGCGGAGGCCGCGGTACTGTTGCGGCTCCATCGACTGCAGGTACTTCTAACATTGGCCCGGCTTTACCGAATTCAGGTAACATGACAATCGGTTCGCCTAACACATCAATGCAAGGTGGCCGCACAGGCCGTAACAACTAAGATCTGAAAAGAAAACTTGAACTCCAGCCAGCTCATGGACATGAGCTGGTTTTTGTTTTTTTAGACTAACGTTGCAAAGTTGAATAACCTTCGCCCGCGCTGATGGCCTCACCTGCATTGAAGTTTTTGGCCTGCTGATACATCAAAACATCCATTATCTCTTTTGCATCATTAAAAACACTTTGACCGCCTTCGGTTGCACCCGCGGCATCGTGAGCTTCTTTTGATTCCCAGTTCAAGTAAGCGATTTCATAATTTTCGTTCGCAATAAAGATGTATCCCTTAAGCCCTTTTGGAACCATAACTGTTTTTGCCAGTTTTACATGAGTATGAAGGCGAGAAAGAAATAATTCAGAACTCAGTCCGGCTTTTTTAGTTCCGATAAACACAGTACTGTACCCAACGGCCCAGTTGTTCGCTTTACCAATCATGTCATACGCATTTTGATTCACCAGTTGTGAGGGGTTTTCAACAGTAAAATCCACTAAAGGCGCACTCTTAGAAGTTGCTCTGTCAAAAATATCCCAGTGCCTCGCGGAATAAGCCTGGCCTTCCGGCGTCGCCCGGATTTGATCGTAAGATTCTTTAGAGTTTAAAGCGACTAACGCCAATTCATCAGGAATATACGATGGCTTTACGACAGGTGGAATAATCACAATGTAATTATTAAGAGCGCGACCCTTGTAAAGATCCACGGTGGCCTTCATAAAGCCTGCAACTGAATTATAAAAATCCTGTTGCGAAAGTTCAGCACGCTGAAACCCCTGCCACACACGGAAGTAGTTCGCGCTATCAATACTTTGTGCATTCACGTTTAGGCTCCAGATCATCACCATTAAAATTAAACTCTTCACTAGTTTCATATATTCTCCATTTCATTCCGGCGCAAGCCAATGCTTTTTGCCAGTGTTTTTGTTACGTGATTTTTGCCTTAAATTTTATGATCAGTGAAATTAATGTTATTGAATATATCAATCATTTATACTAATAATTAAGCATGCGAAACTTCCAAAAGCTCGATCCTGCATCCCTAAAAGCCTTCTATTACGCTGCAGAGTCATTAAACTTCACAAAGGCCGCAGAACTTGCGGCCCTTACTCAGTCAGGAATCAGCCAACATGTAGCCAAACTCGAAGCCGAGGTCGGTGTGAATTTATTTCACCGGGCCGGTCGTAAAGTACAGTTAACAGAAGCGGGCCAAAAATTAAAACAGTTCACAGAACTTTACTTAGATCAAATCGACAAGCTACTAGATACCCTCAATACCGAAGGCACCGCCCTCAAAGGCTTAGTCCGCTACGCCATGCCTGACTCTTGCCTGATGACGCCACACTTTTCAATACTACTGGATAAACGAAAAAACTTTCCCGACGTAAACCTAAAAGTCACCCTATGCGACTCCCAACAAGTGACAGCTTTACTATTAAAAGGAGAAATCGACTTCGGCTTCATCACCTACTTGGTCCCGCACAAAGACATCCAATACAAAGAATTCGTAAGAGAAGAACACGTCCTGGTGGGCCCAACAGAAAAATCAGTAAACATCGAAACCCTAAAAGACTTAAAAACAAAAAAATTCATAAAATACCCGGGCATGGACGTCCTCTTCGACAACTGGATAAACACTTACTTCCCAAAATCAGCAGCCTTACACCTAAACGACCTGGAAATCACAGGCGAAATGAACAGCCTAAGCGGCGCCATAACAATGGCAAAAAACAACGTAGGCCTGGCCCTCTTCCCAAAACACTGCGTGGCAACAGAACTAAAATCAAAAACCCTGCACGCCTACACAAAACCAAAACAAACAGCCGAACAACCAATCTACATAATCCAACTGGCAGAAAAATACCCAACCGCAAGAGTAAAAAAAGTTCTAGACGTCTTCTGGGACATGAAAAAATAAAAGCAGGTCTAACGGCGCGAAGCCACGCCGGGATGAGTTGCCCTTTTATTCTTGTTCAAGACTCTTCTTTCATTTTTTCTTTGAATACATTCCTGAATGGACTTTTGATTTTTGCAGACCCCCTGCAAGCGTGAAGCGTTCGACCGCAAAAAAGAAGAGACGTAAACATCATTCGTATAAACACATAAAAAAAACAAAGCCTGCGAAAAAAAATTAAGGCGGGCGATGCAGGAGAGGACAGGAGTCCGCGTCTGCAAAAATCAAAAGTCCATTCAGAAAATCATTCAAAAAAAGAAAAGAAGAAGCGACCTAAACCTAAGAAACAAAAGGACAAAAAAAATCCGGCGGAGGTTTCCCTCCGCCGGCCCTGCTCACCACCGCACTAGATGCGATCAAGCTGTCTTCTAAGTTGCCGTACATGCTGCTACCACGTTGTTATCAAAAGGTGATGGCGGATTTAGTTGAAAATCCAAAGTTGGTACCGTTTTCGAAACTGGACGCTCCGTCTTTCCACGCCTGTCCCGGAAACAGCACTCCGATCCCATTCGACCAAATCACGCGTTCGCGAGGCTTGTAAATGAGTTCTATATCCAATTCTGTACCTAAATCTTTACTCGTGTCCAGCGTTAAAGTTGGATTTGTTACTAATTGTGCATACACAAGAGTAGTTCGTAAATCCAATTTATCATTCCATGCGTACTTCGCGGTTGGCGCAAAGTACATCGCATTTCCGATTGATTCATCATCCGCAGAGTTTCCAACCGTCAATCCGGCATTAGTGTGAGTCATTCCGGTTGTTAAAAAGTCTGCGCTTCCCATTCTGTGATTGAACAACAACATCGCTACATCGTAGTTTCTGTCAAACTGGTAACCTTCGTAAACTGTCGTTGTCGGATTATCGCCGCTGGCATAACCCATTTTTAATCCGTACTCCCATTTATCATCATTCAAAGCAGGCCATAAAAGTTCTGCCGCCAAGGCATAAGAATTAATATTGATGTTCTCACCTGCCACTTGAAGGCCGGTTTCGCCGGTTAAGAAGCTGGCTTCCATTTTAAATTTGAAGCTTTCCCAACTGCGGCCCAGGTAAAGATTGATCGTCTTTGTTGACCAAGAAGAAACGGCAGTAGATCCCGTTACAACAGCCGTTCCGTCATTTGAATCAACAGAACTCTTTCTGATTTGCTGAACAACACCTGCTTCTGCACCGTTATCTTTGTTTTTGTACTCAAAAACAAAAGTTTCATCGTTAATAGTTACGCCACGGCCATAATCTCTTTGAGAAACCCGTGAAAGCATCGGCATGAACGAAATATTATCAACGAAAAATCTGTAAGCCACACCGTCACGGGTATCGTACCAGTGATCAAAAGGCCCCAGCCCGGCATTGTGGGTCATTCCCAAACCAAACTCAAAAGGAGCCCGTCCGGCAATTAACGAACCGTATTCAGTGTTAGCGTTCAAATAAAGCTGACTGACATTGACGCCGGTTGATTCCTGATTTTGAGCCGTCACATGGGGATCGGTACCGATACCGCTGCCGCCAACAAGTGATCCTAACTGGCTGTTTTCATAACCGGGAGTCTGGCTTCCCATAATATCAAAGCGGGCTACGATGTTGATACCATCTGAAGCTACGATTTTAGAATTTAAAAATAAGTACTGAAGCCCGTATGTTTTAGGATCAGGATTACTTGAATCCAAAGTCGGAGAATTCACGTCGTTGAATTCGACACGGTACCCACCGCTCCAGTCTATTGAAATGGCCGTGGCATTTAAACCCGCAACCATCACCGTCATAAAAAGAAAGAGATTTGAACTTTTGCGCATAACTACTCCTCGAGAATTCCCATAACATCAGCTTCATGAATAATATGAAGCTCTTCTGAATTAAAATGAACTTTTGTTCCTGCGTACTCTGCAAATAAAACTTTATCGCCGATTTTTACATCGAGCGGTTTTAAATATCCTTTTTTTGATTTATTTCCGGTGCCAACGGCCAGCACTTCGGCCTTTAAGTATCCTGTGGCCATTAATGCCGTGTCAGGAATAATCAGCAGTCCGCCTGCAAGCACTCTTTCGGAATTCAGCACTCTTACAACCAGGCGGTCCAACAGCGGCGTTATCGCCTTTGTGTAATCCACGTCTACGGGCTTAAGCTTTTGCGGCTGAATGACTTTCGCAGCAGTCTTTTTCACTGCTGCCGGCTTCTTCGCAGCAACCGGCTTAGAAGTTTTTTTTGCAGTAGCTTTTTTACCGGATTTTTTTGCCGGCGTTTTCTTTGCAGACGCTTTGACCGTTTTTTTTGCCGGCATTGCTTTTTTTACTTTACTGCTTTTTGCAGATGGTTTTTTTGAAACAGATTTTTTTACTACTTTTTTCGCAGCCTTCTTCTTACTTGCCATGGCGAACGCTTTCCTCTTCATAGTATTTTTTATAAAGAATGTCCCATTCACGGGTTCCTTCAATTACGCCTCTTTTTAACGACGCCACTTTTTCACGGGCCTTTACATCGATCTCGGCATCGGCTTTTACAAAAGCAATGATCGCCATCTTCGCGGCTTTAAGGGCCATGTCATCGTCAGAAAAATCGGCGATGTCATCTCCCCATACTTTGTCAGTAACAACGTGAGCTAAATGAAACTGACGGTCTTCTGATAAAATCATAAAATTATTTTTCTTTCTTTAGCCAGTTTTTGTTTCAGCATCGGAAACATTCTGTGACGCTGAAATTGCCCTTCGTGTTGACGCTCCATTTGATCCATCAAAGCGTTAACATCGCGATCCAGCTGTTCTTCTTTTTGCAGATCACCAACGATGGCGTCGGCGATTGTTTGAAGAACTACTTTTTCATCTACTTTGAAGGTAATTAGATTTTGCGATTTCCACTGATTCAAAATTTTTTCAGAAAGCCTTTGTATTTGACTTGTCGTGAGCTTCATCATTGTATGTTGTATGCCCCTTATTTGCCTTCAATTAAAGACCATTTGGGCTCGTATGACAAGATATCTTAGTGCTCAAAGCCACTGCCGGAAGCTTTTTTTGAGCGCTGTATTATTTTTTTTCGCGCTCCCGATTCATGCGTTCGAATGGCCTTTCGGAGCCAAAGAATTCAATCAAAAACTTTCAGCTCAGGATTTGACTCCCTCCACTCGGTACTATGCGCGTGGCCCCAGCTTTTTTTCGGGGCAATTGTGGGAAGAAAAGCAGTTTTTAAAGCAATTGGAAGCTCAAAACTACCGCCAGCGTGAAGAAGACCAAGTTCTCATGCCGGGCGATGCAAAAAAACTTAACCTTCCGAACTGTAAGTACATCACCAAGAATGAAGCTATAGTCGAAGGATTCAGCTGCTGGATGTGGCAAACCCACATGAATGAAGTGTTTATTGTTATTGTCGACGACAAGCAGGTCATTGAAAGCACATGGAAGGGCGACCCCTCCGTTCGTTATTGGAAGGCGAATTTAGATCCGGTTTTGGTTGCTCAGTATCGTGGGCAACAACCCATCATGCAAAATGAACTGAAAATATCGGAATTTCCGGTAAACTGCATGAACGCCACTATGGCCATTGAAGATAACGAATTCCTTCAGCACTCCGGGTTGAGTTACCAGGGCCTATTCAGATCATTGGTAAAAAACATCGTACAAAGACGTTACGCTCAAGGCGGCAGCACGATCACACAACAGCTTGTAAAAAATTATTTCTTAACGCCGGAAAAAACCATTAGCCGCAAGCTAAAAGAACTATTTCTGGCCGTGAAGCTGGAATCTGAATGGTCCAAAGATCAAATTCTCGAAACTTACTTAAATATTATTTATATGGGGCAGTCAGGCGCCTTTCAGGTTTTAGGTTTTGGCGCTGCCTCCGAATATTATTTCAACAAACCGGTGCAAAAATTAAATTTATCTGAGTGCGCGCTAATGGCCGCGATCGTCAACAATCCGGGAATCTATAACCCCTGGAAGAATCCCGAAAAAGCCACAACAAGAAGAAATCTGGTTCTAAAAAAGATGTTGGAGTTTAAACTCATCAACGAACGCGAACTGGCATCGGCCTCTGCTGCCACATTACCAGAGCAGGCCGTGCAAAAGGCTTCGGAAACAGCACCCTATTACTTCGAAGCAGTCAGGAAAGAGCTGGAAACACTTAATCTCAGCGAACCCAGCAGTATTTACGCCAGCCTGGATTTAGACTCTCAGCAAACAGCTCAACTGGCGCTGCAAAAACACATAAGCAACTTAGAAAAAACCAAAAAGAACCTCATTAAGAACACCGAAAAAGGTCACAAGCTTGAAGGCATCGTTCTTACAACTGAAAATAAAACCGGATTAGTTACTGTTCTGGTTGGCGGACAGAATTTCAAACAGACTCAGTTTAACCGCGCCCTCAATGGGCGACGGCAAATCGGCTCACTTATTAAACCTTTCGTTTATTATCTGGCCTTAAAAGACGGAGCAGACCCTTTAACCGAAATTCAGGACGAAAAATTCGTTTGGTCTTACGATAAAAAATCCTGGTCGCCCGAAAACTACGACAAAAAATATAACGGCAATGTTCCGTTATATTTTGCCCTTAAAGAAAGTTTAAATGCGCCGACAGCAAGGCTCATGCAAAGGCTCGGACTTGAAAATCTGGTGAGTGAAACTAAAAACTTCGGCTTCACTTCTGAGATTCCCTTGACTCCGGCATCCAGCCTGGGCGCCAGTATACACTACCCGATTGAAATCATTGACAGCTACCGAACGCTGGCCAATCTTGGCAAATTCACCACTTCCCATTTTATTGAAAAAGTTCAGAATAAAAATAATGAAACACTTTACGAATACAATCCCAAATTTGAAGATCGCGGCGATCCACAATTAATTTCAGTTCTCGTCGGCATCATGAAAGAAACCATACGCTCCGGTACTGCAAAAGGTATTACCTCATCCGGCTGGCAATGGCCCGCTGCCGGCAAAACCGGAACCACTTCAGATAACAAAGACGCTTGGTTCAGCGGATTTACTCCGCAGCACACAACGGTTGTGTGGCTGGGCTATGACCGTAGCGTATCAAGTTACCTAACGGGCGCAAGCGGAGCCGTACCGGTATGGCTTGAAGTCATGAATAAAATTGAGTCCGGCTGGAACCATTCAGATTTTCCGTTTCCGGACACAGTTGAAGCCCGTGAAGTTCAGCTTTTTTCCGAAAATAAAAATACAGAACTCATTTTTAAAAAATAGCTGTTTCAAATTGATAATTTCAAATGATAAGCGTCGCTATCTGAGACCGGGGCTGAATTATGTTTCAGTTGCCTCTGTATTTGCTATTATATTTAAAGGGGGATTGAATGCATATCTTTGAAAAAATGTTTTATGAATCCAGGCCCTTTCTTTATGCGGTCATGGGGCTATATTCTGTAGCTCATTACGAAAATAGAACTTTGGTCGTCAGCGGACTGACTTTACTTTTTTGCAGTATGACCGTTTTCAATATGCGATTAAATTACCGCGAACAGATGGCAAGAATCAAAGCCAGTTCACACCAGAGCAAAAGCCCATTTGAAATTTTATAATTAAATTTTAATAACTAAGCCTTCATATGCATACAGCCATTTACATTTTAAATGGCTGTATTTTTTTTTGAACAGCTCTTCTGTTTTTTTCTGTTGCCCAAGAGAATCTTCGATAGAAAAACCAGGATCATGGTGAGCAAAAAGTATTTGTTTAACGCCAAACTCACTACAAACTTCAAAGCCGCGATGACTAGTTCCATGGCCCCAACCCTTTTTAGTATCAATACTGTCTTCGTCGTACTGCGAATCGAAGTAAACCAGGTCAGAGTTCTCATACAAGCCGGCGTCGCGCCCCAACTCTGCCTTTGTTAAGCGTACAGCTTCATTATCCACTGCATGCGAATAAACTTTTCCGCCCTTTTCTACTTTGAACCCAAAGCAAAGATCGGGATGATCCGTCTGATAAGGCGTCACAGTAAAACCGTTAACATCGTTTTTTTCGTAAACTCTCAACGTATGAAACTTAATATCGGCCTGTAAATTCCCGAAACTAACCGGGAACATCGGTTTTTTAAAAAGTGATTTAATAACAGACTCAGTATCCTGATGAGCAGAGTAATAGTGAATTTTACAGCCTTCTTTGTAATGCGGCAGGAAGAATGGCAACCCTAAAATATGATCCAAATGAAAGTGACTTATCAAAATATGATATTCGTCTTTTACTTCCGTTAATGCTTTGATGCCGCTACCACCATCAATTATTATCGATTGATTTCCAGCGGAGACCTCAACACAAGTCGTTGCCACTCCGAAGCCGCCGATCTCAACCGGCGATTTGCTTTTTATAAAAGATTGAATGTCTGATGCAGATTTAAAACCTTCAGAAAAAAAGTCTTGCATTAACTTTTCAAAGTGTGAAACCCATCCTGAAGTATCTAATGAGTGCGGTATAGATCCACGCACACCCCAAAACTTAATCTGCATTAAATCAGTCTGCGCTATAACTGCTATTCTGTCATGAATGTTTTACTGTTTACTGACCTAGACTTTAGAACTACTTTTCAGATAATTTCGACGCAATAAGATTCTTAACCTCAGACACAAGTAGGTCTTTTCCCAGCTCCGTAGTGAACACTTCTGTCGGGCCATTGACGGGCATAAAGGTGAAGGTTTGTTTTTCGGGATAACAGACTCCGAGGCAACCCGAAACAATTACTCTTATTTTCTCTTGAGTGTCGTTGGCCTTTTGCCACTTTCTAACTTCG
Organism: Pseudobdellovibrio sp.; assembly: GCA_025449725.1. GTDB lineage: Bacteria > Bdellovibrionota > Bdellovibrionia > Bdellovibrionales > Bdellovibrionaceae > Pseudobdellovibrio. Next base: position 13,654 of record JANWIU010000043.1, on the reverse strand, counting down.
GATTTGGTTTCTTCAGCAGAATTCGGCTGATTAAACTTCGCACCGCATTTGGAACAAACCAAAACGGCTCCTACTTCCCATGGTGTTTTACTAGGACTTCCCATAAATTTGCCCCTGTATCTCTATTCGGCGTCTTTAATTATACTTTTCAATTCGGCTGTTTTCAACTTTCCCAGCTCAGACCTGGGTATTTGTCTCAAAACAAGGACCTTACTTATTCTTTCAAACGGCCGGCTGGACTTATTAAACAAATTCACGAGGTCCTGCCGCAGTATTTCAGGAATTCTATCTTCAACCACCAAAACAAGCTGATACCCGGACCTCGGGTGCTCCCCCGCCACAATTTCATAACTTCGTGAATCAATGCCCAGACCGGTTCCGGCTATTTGCAACTTGCTTCGTAATTCACTGAGCGAAACTCCTTCGCCCAAAATTTTAATATAATCTGACTTCCGCCCCAACAGTTCTAAATAAGTTGTACTTTCTGTTTCATGTATTACGGCTACGTCATCCGTCTTAAGCCAACCACCTCGGTCAAACTTAACAACAGAAACTTCATCCCCGCTCTTTTGTACAGTTGCGGATAGTAACGAATCACAGCGAAGCGATAATAAATCTTCTTCAACTTTGGCACTTACTCCCGGCATCAATTCAAAATAGGGCTTAGTGCCCTCTCTTACAGCTACCATAGAACCGGTTTCGGTCATTCCATAGGTTTCAGTTACGGGCCAGTCAAGCTGTGCAATTTGTGTCTTTAGTAAAGGATTTAAAAAGCCGCCCCCAACAAAAACTTTTTTTACCGATGCAGGTGCGCGAATTCCTGCGCTAACTAAATCAAAAATCTGCGCAGGCACTAAAGATAAAAAACTTACCTGATGCATAGAAATATTTGCGGCAAAATCTTCAACCGAAAAAGTAAATTTTTTGACTTCTGCTCGCGCTAAATAAGCGCGTGCCAAGATGCCCAAACCTGCCACATGAAATTCCGGCAGGAATAGACCCCAGTTATTATCCTGTTTTGCATTAAGGTAAAAATTTGCCCGGCGTGCGGAATTCAAAACACTTTCTAAATGCAGGGCAATCAGTTTTACACTTTGTTCTGCCGATTTTGACGACCCGGAGCTTGGAACTAAAAAATAATCTCTATCGCCGAATTCTTTTTCGAAAGCATTTTTTAACCCTGCTAAAATTTTTTTTTCTTCGTCAGGTAACCGCGGGTTAATCAGCAACTGATTGCAGAGGCCACTTTTAAATTCAATCATGGCACGACTTCTTCCGGTCGCGCCCAGTAAAGTTTATTTAATTCAGCTGTCATTCCGATTCCGCTATCGCTTAATGCAAGTTCAGAAAATCCCAGCCAAGCTCCATCAATCAAAAAATACTTACTAAAGGTGTTCAATTCGTACATCTCTAAAGTCGAAAACCCGCAAACATGTGCCGGTTGCGTTTGTGCCAGCCTCATAGCATGAGCTACGCCGACCGGGTGATCCATTGCAGAAGTAAAAATGCAATTTGAAGGGTCCGACGGAATTTCTTCTCTGGCCGGCTTTACAATTTTATACTTCGCCATTTCCAAATTATTTGTTTTTTGCCAGTCGCTGGCCAGTGGAATTCTTAAATTCCACTCCTTCCAATGGGCCTGCAAAACTGTTGGGTCTTCTATGTATTGAATTTTATCTCGTGCCTGGCTTTCCAAAAGCGACAAAAATTTCTCAAATTCCACCGCACTCAGTTTCGCATTAAAGTCGATTCGGAATATGATATTCTGTTGCACTCGGTTTAACGCTCCGGCCAGCATTTCAACGCGGCTGTCGCCTTTTATTTTTAAAATATTTTCAGAATACTTTTTATCATTCAAATCTGACCGCGAATAATCCGTAATCAAAAAATTATTCTGAATTTTTTGATTTAACAAAAGACTTATGTTTTTTTTGCGGGCTGAAAGATCTTCCTTGGCTAAATGCACCGCCCGTTTAAAAAGCGGACCTTCTTTTGCGATTTCGCTTCTCCAGTCGCTATCGCCTAAATCCGGATGCGGGCACAGGTCAGCAACGCCAAAGCTTCTGTCTTCAATAACTTTAATAAGAGTTCCCGCCTGAATTTCACCCGAAGCTTTTTTCTTAAGTTCATAAGGTGAAATTAAAATGTTCATCAGACTTGAAACCCGATGGCCAATAGCACACTGTAAACCAGGCTATAGGCAGAAGCTTGCGCTAAAAAACGGTTGTACTCTACACCGGGTGAGGTTCTAAAAATCTTTTTCGCAATACTAAGCCCCAACGGAAACGCCATGATAGTCGCAAAGTAAACCCAGTATTTTTGCGAAACTACCCAATAGTATCCCGCAATGTAAGGCGCAAAAATTAAAAAGCCGATCCAGTATCTTCCGCCGGTAAGCCCCAGCCGGACAGCCAAGGTCTTTTTATTTACCAACTTGTCGGTTTCCATATCGCGAAGATTATTGATCGCAATCAACACGGTGCTAAGTAAGCCGATCTGCAATCCTAAAATAAAAGCCGGCCAGGTGTATTCTCCTGTCAAAAGAAAAAACAAACCACCAACGGCAATCAACCCGAAAAACAAAATAACAAATAAATCTCCCAGCCCGTGATACGCCAGCGGTACCGGGCCCGAGGTGTAGGCGTATCCCATCGCGATCGACACCAGTCCAATAATTAGAATCGGCATTCCACCTTTCAAAACCAGCGGAATTCCAAAGCAAGCAGCCAAAAAGAAAAATAACCCGGCGGCCATCATGACCTGCCTAAAAGTAAAAATCCCTTGTTGAGTTACACGCTTAGGCCCAAGCCGCGTTTCTGTATCAGCACCTTTTTTGAAATCCATCGCATCGTTCACCAGGTTGGTGCCGATCTGAATACAGAAGCTGGAAAGCAAAGCTAAAACAACGATAAGCCAATTCATCTCATAGCCTAAACCCCGCACCAGGCCTGCTGTTGAGACAATAGGCACTAAGGAAGCTGTAAGTGTTTTGGGGCGGGCTGCTAAAATCCAGGCATTTAAATTTGTCATCACGACAAATTAACAAACATTTGCTAGGCTGAACAAGTCGAAATTAAGTCAAAGGGCAGTGTTATGGAACAAATTGGCATCGGAATTGGCAGTTTTTTACTTGGAGCTTTTGGGGCAGGGCTATATTTGTACCGTCGTCTTTCAGTTGCTATCGTTGAAAGCGAAACCTGGAAGACTAAATTTGAGCTCACTCAATCCACAATTGAAAAGTCAAAAACTGAAAGTAGCGCACTTCAAAATACTTTAAGTCTGCAATTCAAAGATTTAGCGCAGAAAATTTTCGACGAAAAGATTTCGAAGCTGGATCAAACATCTTCTAAAGCCACTGATCAAAACATGAAGCAGATTGAAAGCTTATTGAACCCGCTTAAAGAAAAAATAAAAGATTTCGAAAAACGGGTTGAAGAAAGCTATTCCACAGAACGTATGGAGCGCCATAACCTCAAGTCAGAAATCACTAAGCTTGTAGACTTAAATATGACGATGAGCCGCGAAGCTCAAAATCTGACCCAGGCCCTTAAAGGGGACAACAAGGCCCAAGGCAACTGGGGCGAACTTATACTTGAAAACATTTTGGAACGTTCTGGTCTTCGTAAGGGCGAAGAGTATTTCCCACAGGAAACCGTGAGAGACGCCGATGGTAAGATCAGCCGCCCGGATGTCATTGTAAAATTGCCGGATGGAAAGCATTTGATCGTCGATTCAAAAGTTACCTTGCTGGCCTACGAAGCTTCAGTTTCTGCAGAAAATGATATTGATCGTCAGCGTTTCGCGCAGGCTCATATCGAATCATTAAAAGAACATGTGAACGGTCTGGCCGGCAGAAAATATCATTTAGCAGAAAATATAATTTCACCGGATTTCGTGATGCTGTTCATGCCTTTAGAACCCGCCTTTGCTTTAGCGTTTAGACTGAAGCCTGACCTTTTTGAAATGGCCTGGGAAAAAAACGTTGCTATCGTCAGCCCCACAACTTTGTTAGCGACCTTACGAACTGTGTCTTCGCTATGGAAGCAAGAACGCCAACAGCAAAACGCCCTTGAAATCGCTAAGCGCGGTGGCGAGCTGTACGATAAGTTCGCGGGCATCGTAAGCGATCTGGAAAGGCTTGGAATGCAACTTTCGACTGTTCAAAAAACTCATGGTGAGGTTATGACCAAAATTCAGACTGGCCGTGGAAACCTGATCACTCAGGTTGAAAAGCTCAATGAATTGGGCGCCAAAGCCGATAAATCGCTCCCCCAGGCTTTAATTGAAGATTAAGGCCGCTTTGCCCTTGTAAGTTTTATCAATCGGCTTGTGTTTTGAGTTTAAAATCACTATAAAGCACTTATATATTTTTGGGGTGGGTCTATGAAGAATTTAAGTTTATTCATGCTCTTAGTAACAGTCGGTCTTTCAACTTCGGCTGCCGGCAATCCTCAGATGCGCGCCTGCCGCGTAGCTAACGGCCAATTCTTCGTGCTTGATACGGGATTAGATCAAATCGGACTTTGCAGGCTTGGCTCTTCAGTTGTCGGTGCAATTGATTTACTAAATAAAGATGCTGCTATCGAAGATATGCCGGCTTCAATTTATGATTACAGCCGTGGAGTTACGATGTGTGACCCTGGCCATATTGCCACTTTCCCAAGTGCTGGCGGGACACCACTTAAAGTTTGTTACTACGATGATGGCTCTATCATTGATCTGACAACTTTGATGCGCGGTAAAAATCATCCGCAAAACTGGCAGTTATCTAAGGCATTAGGTTTAAACTAAGCTCTTTTCGCCAACCACGACTTCCCCGTTACTGAGTTCAATGACTTTGTCGTATCCTTCCAGCGTTGAAAGCCGGTGTGCGATCGTTATTAAAGTCATTCCATCAAGAGAGTCTCGAATAACCCTTTGAACAACGGCATCTGTTTCTACATCTACGCTGGCTGTGGCTTCATCCAGAAAAATAATTTTCACTTTCATCAGCAAGGCCCGGGCAAGACAAATTAACTGCCGCTGCCCTTGTGACAGGTTCGCGCCGTTTTCAGCAACTTTGAAATCAAGTTGATTCGGCAGGTGACGAACAAACTGATCCAATGAAACCTTCTTTAGAACACTCCAGACATCGTCATCACTGACCCGATTATAGCGGTCAATATTGCTTCTTAGTGTTCCCATAAACAGCGCCGGATCCTGCGGAATTACTGCGAGGTTTTTTCGAACTCGCTTAAGCGGAATTTGATGAATAGGCTGTCCGTCCAATAAAATTTGCCCTGACTCAATATCCACAAAACGATACACGCTTTGAAAGATTGTTGATTTTCCGGAGCCTGTGCGACCAATCAAACCAACGCGGCTTCCAGACTGAATTTTAAAACTTACATTCTTCAAAACAAATGGCAGGTGTTCCGCATACCGCAAAAATACATTTCTAAACTCCAGCTCTCCGCTTCGTGGCCAGGTATCGCCGACATCCAGGGCATCATGACCCTGAAAATTCTTTTCCGCCGGTAAGTCACCATAAAATTGTAACCTTTCAACAGAAGTCATTCGGGACTCCAAATCCGAAAAGATACGGACACCCCAGTTTAAATGACGCCAAAAATCCAACGCATATAATGTGACAAGGCCCGCAGTACCCGCGCCGATCAGACCCTTATAACTTGAAAACACAATAACCAGACCCGTCGTCGTTGAAATCGCAGCACCTATCAGCGGTAAGCGCGTTGAAAACCAGCGGTTCACCATATAGTGAGTGCGTGACATTTCGGTTGAGTAGGTCAGCTTTTTATAAAACTGCTCCATTGCCCAATCAGACTGCCCAAAGGCGCGAATGACGGAAAGCCCTTGCAGTGTCTCTTTGAAGTGAGCGTAGCGTGGTGACCGCGCCAGAGAGTCTAAACGTTTGATTTCTCGTGCGACACGGCGGTAGCTGTTCTGCAGGTTATAATAAATGAAAAATATCGGAATCATAAAAATCATCACCACCGGCAAAACCGTGACAATCAAAAGAAACGAGACGGTGACATGAAACAACGCATGGATAGTGTGGTCGAAGCTCCACTGCAGGTGAATATCAACTGATTCCACATCGCGAGAAAAGCGCTGGAGAATCCGGCCCACCGGCGTGCTGTCAAAAAATCGAATTGGCGCCGCCAGAATCGCTGACAACATTTGATCATGAAAGGATTTACCGGCCTCAATGCCGCGCTTTGCCCAGAAGCTGTTACTCACAAATGTTACGATCATGGTCATGAGCCCCAGCAAACCGTAAATCAAAATAACCTGCAAAGGTGTCAAATCAGAAATTTTATCAGACTGCGAAAGCCAAATTTTTTGCAATAACGGCGCACTCACTACAGCCACAGCAGCTAAAAATAGCAATATGATGACCTTCTTCTGTTTCGGTGGCTTACCGCCAAGCGCTTTAAGGTATTTAATATAAACCGATTTTTCAACTGCACCGATGGCGCGGTCTTCATCGACCATCAGCTTTCCGCTTTCTGCGCTTCCGGTTGATTGCACCATTTCTACCGCATGCTTCTTGATGCCGGAATTTCTTTCTAACTCAGCATTTTCTTCGTATGTTTTAACAAACCGTTTAAAGGGCTCACAACTTACAATGAGTTCATCATAAGTTCCCAAATAGTGACGGCCCTCATCCATAAAAAGAATTTGGTCAAATCGTGAAACTGCACTCAATCTGTGCGTAACCACAATTCTTGTTTTTTCCTGCCAGGCGCCGAACAAAAGTTGATCGTTGATGTAACTTTCGGTATTCGGGTCCAACGCAGACAAAGGGTCGTCCATCAGAATTAAATCTGTATTCGCCAATATAGCGCGGGCGATGCTGACTCTTTGCTTTTGACCGCCGGAAAGGTTTACACCCTTCTCACCGATTTCAGTATCCAGTCCGGATGGCAATGCCAATAAATCAAATTCCAGGGCAGAAAGTTTTAGCGCCAGCTTTACATCATCTTCAGAAACTCCGGCTTTACCGAAGATAATATTTTCTCTCAATGTCGCATTAATAATGTACGCATCCTGAGGCACATAAGCGCGCGATGGTTGAGCTTTGCTAAACAGAACCTCGCCACCCTTAGGCAAATACTCATCCAGCAAAAGGCCCAGCAAGGTTGATTTACCGGCTCCAACCGCTCCTACAACCGCTAAAGACTTCCCGTGCTCCAGCTTCAAATTCAACTTCGATAGAATTTTTTTATTTTCATCGTAGTAAAAATCTACATCTTTAAATTCAATCGCAGCGGAACTCAGTTTGTTATGATGAACATCCGCAAGCGTGTCTGACTTTAAGAATTTTGTGATACGGTCGGCACTGACAAGAATATTAATGAACCGGCTGATAAAGCGCGAAAGGCTTCCGAACTGATCTTCCATAATTCCGAAAATAGAAATACAGGTGAAGATCAATGCCATGTCGACATTTTGGCCGCGCAAAGTGTGGGTTAACAGCGCTGAAAACAACACGACGGAATTTACTGAAGTATAAATAAGTCCCCATGCGATTTCGGCCTGCGCCAACTTGGTACGGGCACCCACTTCTTTAGAGCGGACTTCAGAAACTTCGTGGTGAACACTTTTTTCCCAAACGAAATACTTTACAACTCGCATGGCATTTAACAGCTGAGTCATCAGCGTTAAACGCTTGTCGCGAAAGCCCATCATTTCGTCTTCTAAATGCATGAAACTTTTTGATAACTTGCCGGTAACCGGGATCAGTAGCGCCATTACAATAACCGCAACGACAGCCGACCAGCCCAAAAAGTAAAAAAGTGCAGCTGTACAACCGATACTCATAATCACAGAGTTCGTTAAATCAATAGATGTGATAGCCCCGTCAGCAATAGCATCCGAATCCGAACTCATGTAATTGACGATATCCCCGACTTGATATTTATTCTTTCCGGCGCTCGACAACTTCAAAGAATGCTGAAAGATTTTTTTATTAACTAAGTTCGTTGAAATCTGATTGAACACCAGAGTCTGGTAGAAGTAATGCTGAATCGAAATACCGTTTCCTAAGCCGCAAATACCAAACCCCAAAGCAATGAGGCAAAGTTCATTTATGTCTTGCTGAGAAAAAGATCCGGCCTGCAGCCTCGATACAAAAGCGTGAACAACAAACGGCGTGGCGAAAGAAAACAAACTTCCCAACACCTGAAACAGAAACGCTCTGGTTAAATTTTTTCGTGAAGACCTAAGAAGTGTTAGCAGAAAATTCTTTTTGTCAGACCAATCGATAATCGATTCGTCCCATGGTAAGCGGCGAGGGTTCAAACCATCCGCCAGCTCAAGACGATCTTCGGCCTGTATCACACGATTTTTACCAATAGAAATCAATTTTTCTGCATGTGAAAACAGGATGGATCTAAGAAGCATCGAAGCAGGATCAGCTAATTAAAGTTCTTGGTCAACCGGAGCTTTTGGAGTCTCGGAAACTTTAACCGTCATGTCAAATTGACGCCCTTGGTTTTTGAAAGGCTCATCATTATTTGCAACTACGCGGCCTTGAAGTTTAGAGAAGATTTTTTCTTTGATCGCCAAGTTGTTATCCTGAAGAACACATTGACGAGCAATTCGTTCTTTAGTGTTGATAACGACAGGCGCTTTAATGTTTGCAGTCATTTCCAATGGATCATCTGGAATTGTAATGATCGTCAAATAACTTGGAGATTGATTCGGTTGTAATTTTAACGATTCAAAATCAGTACGATTTAAATTGATAGAATATTTTTGGCCAAACAGCTCAGGCTCAAGAACCGGAAACGCTAACTCAGGAATTTCACAGCTTTGTAACCACAAGAAAACAAATTCCGGATCATCAATAAGTGCAAATTGACGTAAATTCTGAAATCCAAGAAGGCCTTCTGGAAATGTCAAAACGTCGTCGGATTTAAGCTCCACTAAGCCAAATCGAGATGTTTTAATAACCACGCAAACCCCCCTGCTAACTAATCAGACAAATGCCATGACTTAGTCGGTTAAATAAATTCTGGACTTAAATCGAGGTCTTATCAATTTCTTTTTAGGTAACGCTAGGAGTTATTTTAAGGGTATTTAAGGTTCTGTACTGACTTAAAGAGGACCCAAAAGAGCCCAATTACTCAGGTTTTAACAGTTTAGAAATATTTTTAACTTTATCAGGGGTTACGTTAGCTGATTGTTGATTTTGATCCTGAATGGCCATGTAGACTTCTTCACGGTGGATTTTTGTATCCTTCGGAGCCTCGATGCCGAGTCTTACTTGCTTGCCTTTAATTTGGACAACTCGGATTTTGATGTGATCATCGATTGCGATGCTTTCACCTAACTTCCTTGTAAGAACGAGCATGACTTAACTCCTTGTCAGCATCTAACTTATCGGTCTTTTAATGCGGAACTTAATTATTTCTTATAGGGGCGAAAGTCAAGGACGCCTCAATAAAAGTTTCAAATACAGCTAATAATTTCAAAAATTTACATGGGAATCTGTCATGATCTTAAATTTGTCAAAAAGCGGATAAATCCGCAGGCTAAGTCTTGTGCATAGACAGGCAACTATGATGAACTTGATCCATGGAACAACTGACGAATTGCCCGTGGGCGCCTCTGGGCCAGCTCCCGGTACACTATTGTGAAACGAATCTTTGCGCCTGGGTTGTTCAGCCTGCGAACACCTGGTCGAACATTGGTTATCTTATCGCCGCTTACTACATCTACCGCCAAACAGAGTGGAAGCCGGTTCGCAAACAATTTGCTTTCGCTTCTTTAGCGCTTTTTATCGGAAGTACGTTTTATCATTTAAGCGGAACATTTATCGGGCGCGATGTTGATGTCGGTGCAATGCTTTTGCTCTCTTCGCTGATTTTGATCCAAACATTTTCCCGCACTGTAGGAAAACGTTTTGAATTTTCTCCGATACAGATCTTTTGGATGACCATCGGCTTGTTCGGCCTGTCGTTACCTTCGTTACGAGGGTACGGGATGGGTGGCGGCGCCATGTTTGTATTTCAAATTTTCATCTCAGCTTTACTCGAGCTCATGTACTCCCGTCAAAATCCCGCCTCTCCTGCGGTTAAAAAAAGTCTTCTGGTATCTCTCGGTTTATTTGCATTCGCTTTGGTTTTAAATTTGCTGGATATGAAGCGCATTTATTGTTTGCCTGAAAACAATATCATTACCCTTCATGCAATTTGGCATTTGATGTGCGCTTATTCTATTTTTCTTGGTGTTAAATACTATTGCCATCAGGAGTCTGCTTAAATGGAATTTACTTCGTGCCCCTGGTCTTCCATTGGCCAGATGCAGGTTTACTTTTGCGAAACCAATCTTTGTGCCTGGGTGGAACAACCCGCGAATACTTGGTCTAACATCGGCTATCTGATTTCGGCTATTTTGGTTTTTCGCCAAACCGGCTGGCGGCCGCAGCGGCTTTGGTTTGCCGCTATTGTTTTTTTGCTGTTTATCGGAAGTACATTCTTTCATATGAGCGCAACGGTCATCGGGCGCGATATGGATTTGGGAGGAATGCTTCTATTGTCGTCGTACTCACTGGCTTACACTCTCACGCGTTCTTTTAAATTTAAGCCATCTATGATGTACGGAATCTTTGCCGTCTTATTTCTATCATCGGTACCTTTTATTCATCCGCAACTGGGTGGCATTGTGTTTTTGATTCAGTTCTTGATAGCGGCATTGCTTGAATTTATTTATTCTGCCAAGCACCCGCCATCGCCGATGATAAAGAAAAGCCTTGTGATGGCATTTGGGTTATTTCTATTTGCGCTGTTTCTGAATATTATGGATATGAATCTAATTTACTGTCTGCCGAAGAATAACGTCATCACGCTACATGCGATTTGGCATTTAATCTGCGCCTACTGTATTTACTTGTTAGTGAAATATTACTGCCATCCGGATTCAGAGATAAAAAAAGCTTAGTGCCGGAAATTTAATAGAATTTACTTAATAAAATCCAGAAGGTTCATGCCGATGACTTTACTGCTGGTTTCCAGCGTGCCTTTTAAAGCCGTGTCAGCTTTCGAAAGCTGAGTCATCGTTTCGAAAAGATCCGCATCTTCGATTTGCGACGTGATTGATTTATTATCGACTGTTTGTTTGTGAATACCTTCAACAGCAGAATTGAGAACATTTACACGTCCGCCGATTTCGGCGCGCATTAAGTTCACTTGATTCAAAGCTTGATCTAACGGCTCTAATGCCTCTTGAATTGCAAACTTGTCATTTGTTTTCAAGGCCACATCCAGGCTTTGCATAAGAGAGAAGACGTTAACGCCTTCATTGCCTGTTACAGGATCTTTTTGGGTCATTGTTTGAACACGGCCAACCGATGCAGGGCCACGGGTTTCAATATAGTTTTCGTCTTCCTGTTTATTCAGGAATTCACGATCAACTTCTGCCAATTTATAATCTTGTAACTGAGATGTATCTTCAGGAACATTTTCAGGTGGGCGAACGTAAGTGTTATCCGGCCCGATTCCCCGGCCCAAGAACACACGGTTTCCTGACAAATTCATCGCCACGAAGCTGCCCTTCTGGTTTTGAATCTTCATCTCACCGTCGTCACCACTGTAATCTCCGTCTTTTGTAAACGGCGGTGATTGGGTTTTAAAGCCACCGAATAAGTAACGGTCGCCGGCACGTCGATTTGACATTTCTAGAATAGAACTTTTGATTTGTCCTACTTCAGAGCCGATCATTGCACGCTGAGGTCCCCCCACCGTATCACTGGCCGCCTGTAAAGCGAGTTCCTTAGCGCGAATCAGAGAATCGGCTAACTGCCCAAGCGTTGATTCTGTCGTCTCTAAGAAATTTTTGGCGAAGAAAATATTTTTTTCAAATTGTTGTAAGTTACGCTCTTCCGTACGGTTCGTTAAAACCTTGGTCGCACCGGTCGGATCATCAGAAGGCGTCATCAGCTTTTTGCCGGTTGCCGCCTGATTCTGTAATGTCGCAAGCTCAGATCTATTCTTCTGAATATTTTTAAGAACCTGAGCTTGAGTCATTTTATCCGTTATACGCATTAAACTTTCTTACCTATAATCTTTTTAAATTTAAAACCGTATCAAACATTTCATCGGCCATGCGGATGATGCGCGCTGAGGCTTCGTAAGCTTTTTGATATTCAATCATTTTTTGCGCTTCTTCATCCAAGCTGACGCCGCTGATACTTTCGCGAACATTTTTAACCTGATCTACAATATTCTTTTGTGATTCCAGGCTGGCAATCGCCTTTTGGTTCATCACGCCGATCTCACCTACTTTAGAAGTGTAGTAGTCATCAAAAGTAAAGGTGCTGGAATCTCCCATTACCTTTTTAAACTGTAAAGAGTGAATAACGTTGGCTACGGTATTATCACCCGGAGCATTCGGTTTTGCCGATGCAGAAATGCGGCCTACATCGCGGGAGATATCCGCATTAACTTTTAAATCACGGAGATCAAAAGTACCGTCCTGAGGAATATCAAAGAATGGACCGCCCTGTTTATTGTAACGGTCAAAACCTTCTGCATGAGCATTATTAACTTCAGAAGCGATATTGTAAGCCATGTCCGAAATGTTTTGTCTAAGTTCAGAAACAATGCCGTCACGCAGCTCAATAGCACCGCCAAGGGCTCCGCGCTTAAACTGTTCTGTGATATCGCTGGTTGCGCTGCTACCTAGTTCATATACAACCTGAGTGCGGTTGTTCTCATCGGTAGCTGTCTTCAACTGTGAAGCACTTGTACCGGCAACAAGAATCCCGGTTTTTCCGGCAGTAATATTTATCATTCCGGAAGTTGTGTCTTCAGCCCAACTGATATCAATTTTTTCAGCCAGCTTTTTTAAAAGTAAATCACGACGGTCACGTTCATCATTCGCAGTTACACCGGAAATTTCAATAGACTGAATTTTTTCATTTAACTTAGCCACTTCTTTAACATGACCGTTGATTTCAGTCACACCGGTTGAAATGGTATTGTTCAACTCGTCGGTTACGGAATCGATTTGTCTGTTAACATCCTGAAAGTTTTTAATCAGCGCGTTTGCATTATCGCGAACAACAGTACGAGCTGTTAAGCTTTCCGGATTATTTGCAAGCTCGCGAAAACTGTTAAAGAATTCTGACATCGCATTACTGGTGCCTTTAACCGTTTGTTCATTAAAGGCCGACTCTAACCGCTGTGCTGCGTTCGAACGGCCTTCCATGTAAGATAGGTTCGCACCCTCACGCTCGATTTGTTTTTCAATCCAAGGATTATTTGTTCTGGTAATGCCACCAAGGCGGGAACCTGTACCAATGCGGGCTTTTCCGTCACCGACTGCAGGGTTCGTTTCAATATCAACACGCTGGCGTGAAAAGCCTTCAACTGATTTGTTAGCAATATTGTGGGACGCAGTCTGCATCGCAGACTGACTGACGCTCATTCCGCGTCGTCCTACATCTAACAAACTGTGAATCTTGGCCATCCTTGCCTTTCCTTAACTTGGATTAAGCTTCTCTGCTTACTAAGTTTCCTGAATTATTGCCTTGTTGATAGCTTCCTTTTTTCTGGTAGTTTTTCGGACCAGTAATCGCTTCTTTGATGTTTTCCATCGCAGAGCTCACGGTATTCAGCGCTGACTCAGCGTAAATTGCGTTCTCTTT
>JANWIU010000042.1 GCA_025449725.1 Pseudobdellovibrio sp. | reverse complement strand
GATACGCGCCTGTTTTATTTTTTTAAAGTCTTCGCGGAAGATATCGCTTAATTGCTTCGCGCTTAGCTTTCGCTGCTTAACAGGTTTTAATGTGACCGAAATCTGACCGATATTTATTTGAAATCCACCCACCGAACTAAAATAGCTTTCAACTTCCGGTCTCGAGGACAGATAAGCTTCGATTTCAGTTAATTTTTTATCTGTAAACGCCAATGATGAACCCACGGGCGTCTGCACTCGCAGTTGCAAGCGGCTTTGATCCTGTGTGGGAATAAATTCTGATTTTAAAAGCTTCCCGATACCCAGTGTGGCAATAAAAAATAAAGTTGCAATACCAACAGTGGCCCACGGGTATTTTAAAGTTACCGGAATTAATCGGCGATAAGTATCCGCACTTTTTTGAAAGAATTTTTCTACCCCCCGGCCCACAAACGAAGTCCGCGGCTGAATATTTAAAAATCGTGAACAGCGCATCGGAGTCAGCGTCAGGGCTTCCAATAGTGATATGGCAACGGCAACAGATAACGTAACCCCGAACTGAACAAAATATTTCCCGATGACTCCGGTCATAAAAGCAACCGGCAGGAAGATCGCAATAATGGCGATCGTTGCAGCTAAAGCGGCTAAAGTAATTTCTTTAGACCCGTCCAGCGCTGCCTGCATTTTTGATTTACCTTCTTCTCTGTGCCGAACAATGTTTTCAAGCACCATAATCGCGTCATCAACGACGATACCGATGGCTAAAGACAAACCGAGAAGCGTAAAAGTATTCAAGGTGTAATTTAAATAATTCAAAACAATAAAACTTCCGACCACGGATGTTGGAATCGCCAATACGACGTTGATTGTGGCGGAGATTGATCCCAAAAACAGCCAACAAACCAATGCTGTCAGAATGGCAGAATACAACAACGTATGATTCAGTTCGCCGACCGCTTCTTCAATAAACTGTGTGCTGTCGAACCGTACTGCGATCTGAGTACCTTCAGGAAGTTGCTTTGCAACTTCGCTCATGCGCTCTTTAACTTTATGGGCCACATCAACTGCGTTTGAACCCGGCTGCTTTTTTATTCCCATGGATACTGCCGTTTTACCCTGAGCGCGGCTTAAACTGCGAATGTCTGCTGTTCCGTCTTCAATTGTGGCAACGGCCTTTAAAGGTACAGGTTGATAATTTAAAGATCCACCCCTGCGAGTGATTGCGATATTTTCAAAGTCTTTTACAGAAGGTGCTTCGCCCAACGTACGAATGTTCATCTCTTGTTTGTCAGTTTCAACTCGGCCACCCGGCTTTTCGGAGTGCTCTCTCTGAATGGCAGAAACAACGTCGGATGCCGTTAATTCTAAGCGGTTCAGTTTTTCACGTGAAAGCCAAACGCGCAAATTCGGCTCGACAAAACCTTGAAGCTGTACTTCACCGACACCTTCTATTGTTGAAAAGCGGTCAGTAATGCGGTCACGAACAAGCTCCATTAATTCTTTTCGCTGCATTTTGTCTGAAGTGACACTCAGCCAAAGAATCGGATCGTCTTCTGAATTAGATTTACTAACGGAAGGTGGGTCCATGTCGACAGGCAAACGCCGCTGAATTTTGCTGAGGGCACTTTGTACTTCCTGAACAGCTACATCAATATTTTTATCAAGGCTGAACTCAACTGCGATATTGGCCGCTGAAGGTCGCGACATCGAACGCATACTGGTGATTCCGGGAATCGATGTCAGCGCACCTTCGATTGTATCGACTACGTTCAGCTCCATAACCTCAGGAGTGGCGCCGTCCAAAGTGACGTTGATACCAACTGTCGGGAAGTCCACATCAGGCAACTGACTGACTCCCATACGCTGAAAAGCAATTCCGCCGAATATAAGCAAAGCGGCCATTAACATCCAGGCAAAAACATGGTTACGAATTGAAACTGCAGAAATATTCATGATGGCCTCTTAGTTGTTCACTTTATTTGTTTTAGCGCGCAATTGAGCAACGGCTTCATAAGCTTGAAAGCGGGTTCTATCCAAACTGCGTTTAGTATCCTGAAAACTGTTCAGCGCCTGAAGCACATCTAAATTACTGGCCAGTCTGTAACCGTAATCCCGTTCTTGCTGCCGGTAATTTTGCTCTGTAATCGCAAGAGCCTTTTCAAGAGCTTTAATTTGTTCGATGCCGCTGATTAAATTGTTGTAAGCCGTGCGCACATCGGCCTCTGCATCACGCAGTTTTTTCTGCATGACTAAGGCTGACTGATTTTTTAACTCGGAAGCCTGGCGCACTAATGCGCTGGTTTCACCACCCGAATAAATCGGCACTGTTAAGGTCACAGTTGCATTCCAGTCGTCACGGTTTTGCGTTGAGGTCGGTGCACCGGTGTGGCTCAAATAATAATTTCCTGACAAATCGACACTTGGCCAATGACCGCCTGATGCTGCATCGACAGAATAATCATAGTAGCTGTTCAAGGCTTTTTGGCTTTGAACATCCGGCCGGTTTTCAAGATCGCGCAAATAAGTTTGAAGTTCAGCAACGGCTTCCGGAATTTCACCGGCTTCTGAAAGTTCAGCGTCGCGGTCCAATCCCGTAACATCTGCAAAATTATTTTTTGCGATTCGTCTGGCAGCTGTTGCCGCTACTTTTTGTGATTCAAGAACTGCAATTTGCGCCTTCGCTGCCAACACGTCAATGGGACGTGAACGGCCGACACGATTTAACTTTTCAAGTTCGTTTACGCGTTTCTGAACCAGCTCAATCGTTTTTTCAACGTTTTCAGCATCGGCACGCGCTGACAGAAGCGCGTAAAAAACTTTTGCAACATCGGAATACAATTGGTTTTTCGCCGCTTGCAAATTGTATTTTTGTGCTTCCATCGCATAATCGGATGCTTTATATCCGGCGCGGTCTTTACCACCGGCAATCAGGGACTGCGATAGGTTCACGCGGGAACCCGTTTGCTCTTTTTCTCCTGAAGTTCCTATCGTTTGGTTCTGCGTGTAGTAATCTGCTTTAAAAGCAATTTCCGGTAAAAACCCGGCACGGCTTTGCGACACCTTCGCATCAGCAGAACGCAGTTGCGATTCCGCGATGGCGACCGATTCTGTCTTTTTCAAAGCGGCTTCGTACACTTCATTTAATGTCAGGGCCGGTGCTAAAACCGGTAATAAAACAAAAAACAAAAAGCCCGCGTTACTTTTTCGCACCGAAAACCTCCATCAATATCAGCAATGCTTCATGAACTTTTTTAAGTTCTGCACTACTGAGCTCGTCTAACCGTGGTGTGAGTTTTAGTTTTGCCATCTCTTTGATGGCTTCGTATTTTTTCTTTCCTTGGGCCGTCAATGCTAAGGTGACTTCCCGTCTGTCGCTTTCAGCGGATCTTCGCTGGACATATCCCTTAATAACCAGAACTTCAATTGTACGGGACATCGCTGCGGTACTGATTCCAACCCATTCCGCTAACTGTTTATTGGATTGACAGCCATGATCGAGCCTCATCAGAATTCTGAATTGTGCGATTGTCAGCTCCGGCAACGCCACCTGCCGCATTTCGCTTCTGATTGTGCGCATGATGGTTGGCACAATCTCAATTATTTCAGAACTTACTTTTTTAGCGCTCATGAAGATAAGTGTATTTAGTAATAGTTAACTTTTGCAACTATTATCATTTGCACTCAACTAGGCAAGGGACTCTAAAACTTCGCCGCTCGGATGCATAATACGGTTATCATTCCGGAAATTTAAAACTGTCTTTTCGGCCCTTCAACAGACTCGCTATGTTGAGATCTCACAATTTTAAGCCTAAAACCGCTCGGCGCAGCTTGTTATTTCGTAAATCGGTTCTTATTCAGTTGCCAGTTCTCCCTCTACGCAAGCTAAAATTTTCTCATCAACAAGGAGATACCTAATGTTCAAATTATCGCTGGTTATTTTCACATTATTAGGTCAGTTCGTAATGGCTGATTTACAACCGCGCCCTCCCGGCTATCCACCGCCTCCTCCGGGAAGCCCGCAGCCACCGCCAAACTACCCGCCTCCACCTAACAATCCTCCGCCTGCTTACCCACCGTCACACCCTGATTACGGCCCTGGGTACACTAGCTACTGGCAAGAGCTCGGTACCGTAAAAGCTCCCAAAGTTGTAATTGAAGAAGTGAACATCGATGTGCGCCACTATTACGTGAACGAAATTGCTTTACGAATCAGTAATGCGCCTTTCGCAGTTCATGAAGCATACGCATTTTTATCTACCGGTGGAGTTGTAAATCTGCGCCACTTAACCGGTACATGGTCTCCTGGCTACGGAATGAGTGTACGCCTAGACAATTACTATTCATTGAGACTGGCCCGCATCGTTTTACGCGTTTCTTCTCCGCAAATTATTGGTCCGAGCGCCAAAGCTCAAATCCACTTAGGCATCGCCCGCTAGTGTAAAAGTTTTAGACAGGCCCCTGCGCAACAGGGGCACTGTATTGAACTGATCCATTCCTATTGCTTCCAACCTACTTAAAATCGTTACGACATGGAATTGAATCTGCATTTATAAGTTCCAAAAGGAACACTTATGAAAGCAATATTATATGTTACGGCATTGTCTTTAATCGGATTCGCAGCTCAGGCTGAAGATGATTTCTGCCAACAGTTTCCAGATGCTCCTGTTTGCTTACAAGCTTCCTCCCCTGACAAAACCTTCTGCCAGGAATTCCCGAACAACTCTGCATGCGCAAGTATTAACGGTTCTGCTTCTGTTGAATCAAATGACTCTCAACCTGCTGATCCACAAACTGCGCCGTCAGCTCCGGTTAATACTCAACCGCAAGTCCCGGTTGCACCTTCTGCAACTACAGCACAGCAACGAACCAATATTGTCATTGTTACGGATCAACCTGGCGCTGCCTCTGCCCAAGCCATCCGAAACACAATCCTTACAACGGCTCCGTTCTCTTGTATGAATTTAAAAATTGAAATCAGAGAAGTTTCAAGAGAAGAATTAAACTGCAATCCTCGCATGTCTCAACCACGGCTTTTAGCTTGTAATTCTGAGACCCGCAGTTTTGCGAACGAAATCCGTCGCGAAATCAATGACGGCATTGAAGTACCACAAGAACAGCGAAGACGCGGCAACTTCTTTCAACGTCTTTTCAGAGGACACAACAGAAGAAATGAAGCCCGCGATGCTGAAATTGCTTTAGTTGTTGTCGATTACAATGAGTGGGCCGGTGCAGGCTGGGAACGCACACCACTTGTTAGTTCACGTCTTGATCCGCGCGGCTCTATACATGAAATCTTGCACGGAATGGGTTACCACGATGAATACCGTGAAGGCGCTGACAACTCTGGTGGAACTATCATGAGAAACATCAACGGCAACATCCCTCAGGCTTGGTGGAGCACGATTGCCAATTACATGCATGTTCCGACTCCAACGTCTTGCGGCCAGTAACAAATCAACTAAATTGAAAATCTAAAGCGGTGCTCCCAAAAGCACCGCTTTTTTCTTTTTTAATGCTTTTGAACTACTTTTCTCAATTTCTTTTGGTAACATCTTTTTTTGTATTAAAGGAGATTATGTGAACGAAAAAAAGGTAGTTGAAATTCTGAATAAAATTCTTGAAACCGAACTGGCCGGAGTTGTCCGTTATACTCACTATTCGCTAATGGTTTTCGGTCACAACAGAATCCCAATTGTGAAATGGCTACGTGATCAGGCTAACGAATCTTTGTTGCATGCAAGTGTTGCCGGTGAACACATCACGACACTTGGCGGCCACCCCAGCCTGAAGATCGGTCAACTGATTGAATCATCAAAACATTCTTTGAACGATATCTTAAAAGAAAGTCTGGAACACGAAACCACTCAATTGAAGAACTTGTACACGTTATTGAAGCTTGTAGAAGGTGAATCTGTGTATCTGGAAGAGTATGCGCGTGACATGATTACAGAAGAAGAAGCACACGTAGCTGAAGTTAAAAAAATGTTACGGGTTCAACCGAAGTAAAGATCCGGAAGTCTAATCAAGACGGATACTTCCAACTATTTCTTTTCAATTTTTGCAGGCGAGTTCGCAACTCGCCTATTTTTTTCTTTTTCCACTCTTCAACACTGGCGACAGATCTGTTTTTTTCAACAGTGGAAAGACCTTTCAATAAAACAGCTTCCATCTTTTTAAAAGTTCCGGCCAATAACTGCTCATCACTATTTTTCAAAAGACTCAGCTCCATTTTACCTTCAGCTGTTTTTGGATGAAGTTGCGCCAGATAAAAATTTTCCAGGTTTATATTTTCGTAGAGCACAATTACATTTTCCAGCATCAGAATCCGTGTCATTTGCTGAGAATAGCCCAGCTTACCATCGTTAACTCCGATAGATGCGGCAACGGTCGTCATCAACATGGCCTGAGTAGACGACCTGACCTGAAATCCCTGCAAATAAGTTTTAAAACATGTCGATTCATCCGGCCCCGAATATTGCGGGCAGTACGTCTTAGGCGACATTTTAAAATTTTTTTGAAAAGTTTTAAGTTCGACAGATTCTTCAGAAAGCTTCTTTAGATAAATTGTACTGATATTTTCGGATTCTGCTTTAGCTCGCGCCACATCTGCTGCGTGCACGAATGGTGATAATAAAATCAAGATAGCCAATGCCAATTTCATGTATCCGTTATCGGATTCAGAAATTGCGGTCTGAAATTAATTACCGTTTAACTTTGAGACGTTAGAACTTATGTTGATTTAAAAGATAAATAACAGTGCCGGCTACAAGAATTAACACAACAGCCACTACGATCTTTAAAGACTGCAGCTTTGAACTAGGGCGCAGTTGCGATCTTCTGTCTGTGGATTCATCCCGTAAATTTTTGCGGCGATCTTGCTGATAAAATGAATTGTTGCTCATATGTAACCTCGACAGATTAATATTTACTCTTTTTAAAATGAAACGACAACTCTCGTCAGGTCTGGCCGTAGTTCAGACCAGCTGGGTAGGTTATAACAGGGGCAGTTGGCCTAAAGGCCAGGTTAATGAACCGCTTGCTCTCTGGCACAGTGATAAACCAGTTCAATCAATAGATCGCGGTTAACAGGCTTACTAATATGGTCATCAAATCCACTTTTAAGACAACGTTCACGTTCTTCGCTAAGCGCATGTGCGGTCAAGGCCACAATCTTTCCACGATAACCTTCGCGGCGTAACTGCGAAGTGGCTTCATAACCGTCCATGACCGGCATCTGTAGATCCATCAGCAAAACATCGTAGTGATCGTTTTTCGCTTTTTGAGTGGCTTCCTTACCGTCAGATGCGATTTCAACGGAAGCTCCCGCCAACTTCAGAAATCTTGTTACAAGAGTCTGGTTATCAATTGAGTCTTCAGCCAGCAAAACTTTTATTCCATCCAGGCGAAGTCCGCTTTTTTGCATTTCTACCAGTTTGGATTTCGCAGAATCTCCCACTACTGATTGCACAGGTCCCGGATCAATCGTGATGGTAAAAGTACTTCCTTTATCAGGCGTTGTTTCCGTCAGCACTACATCGCCACCCAGCAAATTTGCGAAACGTTTAGAAAGTACAAGGCCAAGCCCTGTTCCACCATATTTTCTTTTAGTTGAAACGTCTGCTTGTGAAAACGGTGCAAAAAGTTTGTTAATTTGATCCGCCCTGATTCCCGTACCGGTATCTTTTACAGAAAATGAAAGCAAGTTTTTAGAACCTGAATTGGCTTTACTGATTCTGACGTCAACAGAACCCTTCGCCGTAAATTTGATCGCGTTGCCGATAATATTGATTAAAACCTGGCGTAAACGCAGTGGATCCGTTTTGATTTTCTCCGGTACATCTTCATCAATCGATACGTTAAGCGCCACACCTTTATCGCTGGCCTGTAGGTCCAACAGTGTTTTAGTGTCTGTCAGCACTTCCATCAGCATTACCTCATGAGTAGAGATTTGCATTTTGCCCGCTTCAATTTTTGAAAGATCTAAAATGTCGTTTATAATGTTCGACAGCAATTCACCGTTACGCTTTACCGCTGCAAGGAAGTTGGCTTTTTCAGATGGCTTTACATTAGGATCAATGACCAAATCTGAAAATCCTAAAACGGCGCCAAGTGGTGTGCGAATTTCATGAGACATATTGGCCAAGAATGCACTCTTTGCCAAGTTGGCTGCCTCTGCCGCCTCTTTTGCATCTAACAAATCTTTTGAGGTACGCTCACGCTCATTAATGCTTTCTTCCAGCTTAGTGGCCATCATGTTGAACGCATAAGTCAACGCACCGATTTCATCAGCATCTCCATCCGGAGCGCGGACTTTTAAGTTTCCGTCGGCAAAGCGATTGGTCGTCAAAATCAGTTCACGAATGGGCCGGTCGATTTTGTTTTTTAAATTCATTCCCAGCCATAAAGCAAAAAGGACAAATAACGAAGACAACGCCATACCCACGATTAATGGAGTGAATCTTTCATTATATACCTGACTGAAAATATGGTCTGAATCGTTAGCCAGCACAAGTTGAACCTTACCCAGCAAATCCTGCGTTTCCAGAATATACTGATCAATAATCAAGGGATTGACCTTGATGGTTCCGTCTTTACTGATCACTTGATTCGCCAGTTCTTTAACCGGATCATGAGCTTTTCTGGCGTCGGAAATCAAATTAAAAACATCTTCGCTGCCTTTAGCGAGATTTAGATTAATATCAAAAAATGTACTGATCTGGCCTTCTGTGTTTTTAAAAATCAGAATTTCATCATCAGACAATTTACGAAGAGTGGCCTTTTTAAGGAATTCCTGTTCAGTTGTCAGCAACGTACGAAGCTGGCGCACTTGTGTAATAGAGCGGATTGAAAGATGAAGATCACCCAGGCCACTGATAGTATTCTGGCTGGCAAAATACATTCCGACAAACTCAAGCAAAAATAATGATGCAATCACTACGATAGTTAGCACAAGGCGCTTTGCAATCGAGTGAGTTTGTCTGAAATTCTTCACTAGTCCTCTTTTTTGGCGCCGGTTACCTTAACTGCCTTTACATTTTGATCGGCGATCGAAGTGGCCGATGAAACATAGCCGATAGCGCCTTTAAAAGTAGAAACAAACTGAATCGTAGAAGAATCCGATGTTTCCCTTAAAGGTGCACTGTCACCGGTGTAAAGCTTTTGTCCGATCCAAAATAGTTCAACATCGGAATTGCTTTTTCTTAAGATTCTTCTGACAAACATTTCGTGAATCTGACTGGTTAGAGTGCGGTCAATGAAGCGAACACTTTCGCCTGTAGCCCATAGACGTTTGCGTTTGAAGTAAAAATCACGAATCTCATTTGCGGAAATTTCGTTAACAGGGTTATTTCCATTAACGATAAAAACCAGTTCTTCAGTTACGCCCTCAGCTGCGATAGACGACTGAGCGCCCAAGAGAGTCAGTAAAATAAAATAATAAGCAAAACGCATCAGGCTCTTCAAAATGCAACTCCCGCGGAAAGATCGATTGCATAATAATCACGTTCCTGGCCTGCAATGGTATCGGTTGAATTTAAATAATCATTTTTAAGTAAGCCCGCACGAAGGCGTACGTTCGGAATCGGAAGCCAGTTGACGCCGGCGCCATATCTCCAGATTTCGTAGGGATCAGCAACTGAAGTCACCACACGGTTAGGATTGTTGATATAGTCAGCGGCTACGTATATGACCCACTCGCCGTCTTTTAATGTCCAGTATGGTTCAACGTAATAAGATTCGATATCTTTTTCACCGGAAGATTTGCTTTTAGCATACTCAGCAACGAGGCCGCCTTTTTCTGCTTCGTACTTAATATCGGCACCATAGCTGTTCCAGTATCCTCTCGTGCCCTGATCTGCAGTTTGTAACGAGAGGCCCAAAGTTAAACTTTGCGAATCTGACCACCAAAGCCGGCTTCCGCCCCCAATGGTCTTTGAATTCATTGTTGGAGTAAAGGTGTAGAGATTGTATCCGGTGCGACCTTTTTCCATCGAAGAGGATCCAGAAAGGTGCAGTCCCATCCAAAGTGGAAATGCAATTCCGATGGATGTGCCGTCAGAAGTACTGGCCAACTGAGGGCCGCTTCGGCGTCGAAATAAAACGGGCTCTCTTTGCTGCTGGGAGATTCCATAGGGCACGTAACCAAGTCCCATTTGTAGAACTACTAATTCCGATTTACGGAGTTCTAAGTAGGCCTGGGCCACAAGTGTGCCAAAAGCAAATGCGCCAAATTGTCTTTTAGCAGGTGTTAAGCCGGGATTATTATTGGCGTTTGACAGGGTATACGAAAGCCCATTAATGATTTGCGTAACAAATCGGGTATTGTCTTCGAACTCAGCCGCTAGGTTAATTCCAAGCAATTGCGAATTAATCGAAGATTGCGTTTCCATGTCAGGGCCACCGATATGAGTAATGGCCGTTTCAAAAAAACCACCGAACGAAATTTTTTCTCCCAAAAAAGGAGAAACGCGGTTTTTAGATTGAAGGTAATATTCGTTGTACCACTCGTCTAATTCACGAAGACGGCGTTCAACTTCAAGTAAGCGTTGCTCTGCCGATTTAGGGGCTTTGGATGCCGGCGCAGCCGTCGTCGTAACAGGTTTTGTCGGCGCACTTTGGCCAAAGACTAATGCGGGAACAAAGCTTAGAATCAATACCGAAATCAGGAAATTCATGGACTCCTTAAAAGAACGCTTAGTAATTTATAACTTTTCTTCTTTATTTCAGTCTAACGAATTACACGAACCGGAACTTTTTTACAATTTTCTTAACATTCAAAATCAGCCGACCAGCTGCGCAAAATTAAAGCACCTGGGTCATTGGCTAAAGATTCTTTAACAGCATCCTTACCATTTGCATTTTGGTAACGGGCGCAAATTACGATGATAAATAATAGGGCCGATTTGAAGTAGTTCCTGGCTGCCGATGGAATTCATAATGCGGCCGCCGATAACCAACAAACTACGATCTTCTGTTGAAAAAGAAATGGGGCGTGGCTCAACATCCCCGTCTTTGTGAACACATTGGTAAATGTCACGGTTACAACCGACGATTAAATGCTGACCTACCTGAGGTTTCACAAGCTCAAGGGCTTCTTCCGGAGAATTGGCTTCAACATGAATCCGCCAGTTTAAACCTTCCAGGTAGTTACAGCCGTATTGGGCATCAACGTAAGGCTCGAACAAGTAGGTATCTGCAAAGCCGGTCATTGAAAAAAGTGTAATGGCAACGATCAAAAATTTATTCATAAATTCTCCTAAAAATTATTTTACCTGTAAGGCTTCGGATTTCAATTTGGCAACAGTAGAAACTAATTCTTTAACTTTCTCAGGAATCAGCGGGCCACCCGTTTTAACCGAGATTGAAGTCCCGACAATAACTGCGTCTACCAGAGGAATCAGGTCTTTCGCCACTTCTTTGTTAAATCCGGAACCGATGACAAGCGGAACATTTTTACTTAAGCCTTGTTTGGCCAAAGCTACGCGCTCAACCGAAGGTGGGGTTCCGGATTTTTCAGATGTAATAATAATTCCCTGACTACCCTTTTTAATGGCTGTCTCAGCGGACTGTTTCACAGTGATTTTTTTATCGACCATTTCTGAATATTTAACTTGAATGTCAGTTAAAAGAAAAACGTCATCAGCTTTAATTTTCTTTTTGTATTTCAGAAGTGCTTCCGGATTGATTGGCACAGGTTTGCCGTCAGCAATCACTTTGTCAGAAAAGAAATCTGTTCTCACGAACTTGGCACCGGATTCTTTTGCAAGTTTTAAAGTTTCTTCAGGAAAGTGCCAGAGAATCTCGACACCGATCACAACCTTGTTAGACTTAGCGACAACTTCTTTAAGTACATCTAACATCAACTGATATTTTTCTTTGGTCATTTTAGGTGTCATGATGTCGCCGCCGCGGAATTCCACCAGCAAACCCTGCATTCCACCCTCTTCTGCAATTTTTAGCTGCTCCAGCGTCCACTTAAGCGCATTTGCTTTTGCATCCGGTTTTTTTTCGTCCGTATCGACCATGATGGCTGCAATTAATGGTTTTGAATCACTGAAAAGTTGTAAAAAATCGGCCTTAGCTGTAGCTCCGATTAGACTCAAAAAAGCTGTAAAGAATGTGATTTTTTTCATAAAGCCCCTCCGCCGCAATAGGCATGAAAACGCTCAAGTTCTACTGAGTGTCTTTTGCAGAGGCAACTGAATTTTGATAAGGGGAAAATAAAAAGCGCCCCGTAGCAGGAGCGCTTTTTTTAAGCTAAATGTGGAAATCGATTACTGAGCCATTCCGTCGCCGGTAATTTGGCCGTCAGTTTTAATGTTGTGTAAGTAAAGGATAGATTCAAACTCTTCTTCCATCGTTGTTCCCAGGCGGTCCCATGCGCGCTCTTCATCAGCAAGGCGGCTATAACCGAAAGAAGTCTCATCTAACCACATTTTATCGAAGTTAATGGCCTTGCCATCTTTAACCGACTGAGATGTGTACCAGTTATCTTTATGAACTTTGAATACGAACATCCAGTGTTTGAAACCATCGCCCGGAATACCGATTGTGTATTCAGGATTCGTAAATAAATCAGATGCCGTCATCACGTAGCTTGAAGCCACAAACGGTGAATAAGTGTCATTTCGATAAATAGGGTCAGTTTTGCGTTCTTCACCATTGATAACGTAAGTTTGTTCAACCGCTGTTTCATTGTAGAAACCTGATTTAAACCACTCTGTATGGCGATTAACGGCATCACGCATACGGCTGTAGATGAAGTCATGTGGCTTAGCCTGTTTTGCAGCGATAGCATTGAAGCCAAGGTCATTCAGCTTCCAGTCCCAGCCAGAAACGTACTCCGCCAGATTTTCTGCTGCCTGAGAATATTTAAATGTGTACGGCGACGGTTGATTTTGCGGACGCCAATTCATGTAAAGTTGAACGTTTTGATAATCAGCAAACGATGCATCATGTTTCAAGTCACGTAACATCCAAGTTGCCATTCCTGAGCGGGCTGCATTCCAACGGCTCATGAACGGAGCTTTAAAGTAAGCTGCACACTAAGCATCGGTTGTTTTGACGTTAAATTTAGGATTTTTGATCGCTTTGGTCGGCGATTCACAGTGAGGCGCGATCGAATTCGCATGGAACAACATCCCGTTTGATTCCGGAGAATTCGGTTTAAAATTAGAGTCACCTCTGAATACGTGTACATAGTTTTTGTCATCGGCACTGCACTTAGAGGCAAAGGCATCATACTTCGATTTGAAATCGTCGTAGCTGGATACCGCGATACTTTTTTGAATCAGCTCTGCAAAAATAAATTTTGTTTCGCAAACGGATTGGCCTTCTACAGGGGCATCAATTTTTTCAGTTACACCTGAATTATTGTAAGTGATGTAACGAGTTCCTTTAGCTTCCTGATCTGCACGCTTAAACTGAAAGATCTGTTCGCTTAAATTCAAATAAGGTTGATACATCGGAGCCGTAACTTGCGCCCAGATGTTTTTTGTAATATCGATAGGCTTATTCGCTTCTTTTATAGATAACTTATTAATTTTTTGAACCCACTTCAATTTGGCTTCAATCATCGTCGCGCGGTCACGGAATTCACCGCAAAGAATGGTTAAAAAGTTATGTGTCGCATTTGTTGTTCCCGCAGGAGCACCGACCGGCGCCTCTTTGGCATCGTTTTTATTTAATTTATAAACTTTAACCGTACCCGAGTAGTTTACGAAACTACGGGTTGCAACTTTATTTAGAACTGCAGCCGCTGCTTTAACATCGGCATTTTCATAATTCACACTTGGAATATCAGTGGAATCGGATTTCCCCTTACAATAGCGGTTCCATACGGTAGCATTCGCTGCCGCTGCAGGTTCACGAACTGCAGTTGGTCCTACTGTTGTTTGAGCTGTGTTGGTGTTTACCGGTTTAACGGTGCAAGCCACGAAGCTGATTGAGGCCGCGGCAAAAAATAATTTCTTAAACATTGGTTTCTCCATCATTATTTGTATGACCTCTATAGGTTAAAATTATGATGGTTTTATCACAAGTCCCATTCCCGGCGGAGTAGACTTTTATCCCGCAGTCAAAGTGACCCCGACGGCACGTAAGGCCAGTCCAGCTTAGTCCGTAATTCTTAAAGTAAGGTGCGAAAGGACTTTTTCTTGAAAGCGAAGTTCTTCTTCACCGAAGATTTGTTGGTTCATGTTTTTTCTATACTCATTCAGGCACTGCTCCACGATTTTCAAAAGAATAAACTGACCTTCCTGGTAACTGAAGCATTCGGTATTTCTTAATTTCTTTCCTTTAAATTCGAAGTAGTAAAGCATATGTCCTCCGTATGACTATAGGTAAAAGCAAGGCTTGTGCTGCCAGGCCAGGCCCCCTATCTATTTGAAAAGACTCAACTAGCTTCTAAGCCTTCGGTGCTGAAAATTCCGCAGCTGCAGAGAATTAGGCATTAAGCTATGTATTAATTTGAGAATCCCTTGAACATTCGGCAGCGGACTATAACATCTAACTGTGAAAAATAGTTTTGTGGCCGCAGCCGCCGTGATGGTGTTTCCTAAAAGTTTCTGTTCCAACCCTGATACAATTTCATCGAATTCCTTTCAATCCGAAAGTTCTCAGACTGCAAAAGGTGTCATTTTAGAAAAAGCGCAAAAAGAATTCTCAGACTTTCAGAAAAAAATAATATCAACAGGATTTAAAATTTTAGCTTTTGAAGAAAATATAGAAAAGTTCACTCCCGATGCTTTATTCCCTAATAATTGGTTTTGCCACTTACCCGATGGCCGCGTTTTTTTGTTTCCGATGTTTCCGGAAAATCGCCGTGACGAGTATCGTGAAGACATTATTCAGGCGTTAGATCCTAAAGAAGTTATTGATCTTCGCAATTTTGCAGACAAAAACCTTTTTTTGGAAGGCACAGGCAGTCTTATACTTGATCATCGGTTAAAAACAGGATTTGCCTGCCTTTCATCACGGACTTCTCTTCTTGCGCTGGAGCATTTTTCAAAGCTTGCAGGATATAAAATTATTTCATTTAACTCAGTCGACACAAAAGGTGACGACATTTACCATAGTAACGTCATGATGACGATGAGCCCACAGCACGTTGTTATTTGTATGGACTCCATCCAAGACCAAAAGCAAAGACAAACCGTAGAAGACGCAGTTAAAGAAATGGGAAAAACTCTTGTTCCTATTTCTTACGATGAAATGAATTCATTTGCCGGCAATATGCTTTTTATTAAAGGTACAAATAGTTACCACTGGGCCTGTTCGACACAAGCTTACGAATCACTTTCTGAGACAAACCGTGCACGACTTGCAAGTGAAGGCTCTTTTGTTCATTCCGATTTGAAAACAATCGAAACTTTCGGTGGCGGCGGCGCCCGTTGCCTGCTGGCGGAATGCTTTCTTTAAGTCTTTGTTAAATCTCTGCGTAGTTTTTTTAGGGCCGCATGTTGTCGAACTGCAGTGCGACTTCAAAATTTTGCCCGCGTAGCACCTGCATGGTGGCCTGAAGCTCATCAATACTTTTTGAAGATACACGGACTTTGTCGTCCATAATCTGAGGCTGAACTTTTAGTTTTGAATCCTTGATGAATTTTACGATTTCTTTTGCTTTTTCTTTTTCGAGGCCTTGAGAAAAGGTGACCTTCTTGCGAAGCAGTCTGCCCCCGGCCGGTTCTACTTCAGAAAGCTTTAAGGCACGAAGGTCAATTCCCCGTTTTCCCATTTTGTTCTGAAGAATATCAACCATTGTTTCGACCTTGTAATCATCTTCTGCCAAGATGGTAACTTCTTTTTTGTCCCAGTTCAGTTCTGCATTGCTACCCTTAAAATCATACCGGCCATCGATCTCTTTTTTGGCCTGGTTAATCGCATTATCAACGTCCTGCATGTTAAGCTCTGAAACCACATCGAACGATGGCATAAGTTACCTCATCAAAGGTGATATCAAGACTCCGGCTTTTTTATAAGTGAAATTTGAAGACGACGCAGAGGTTTAGAATTTCAAGACCTGTACCCTCGCCTCATTGACTATTTTTTAGGTCTTTAAAACAATAGTTATATGCGCCTTCTTGTAATTTTTTTCGCTTTGTTTTTTTCTAGCCCTTTATTCGGCGTTGAGGTCTCGCCAATTATCGGCTTAGGCCAGGAGAACCTGGGCCTGGAAGCCGGTAAATTTATTCAAAATAGCGATAAGAATTTTAAGTTTCAACCAAACATTGCAGGCGTTTTACGACTAGGCGTTAGCGCTTTCGGATTTTCAGTCGGCTATTCATTCAGAGGGTCCGAAAAAGAAATAGATCCGGCAAAAGCCAAAACCGATATGACAGAAATTCAACTTGGCTATAACGCCGAAAACTGGGGTATTGACGGCTTTTACCAGACTTATAAAGGCTTTTTTACTGAGGGCACGAATACCACTCAAAATTATCAGGATTTGGAATTGAAACATTACGGTTTTATTTCACGTTACGCTTTTAACGACAGTGAATTTTCAGTTGGCGGCCTGTTAGACCAAAGCTATCCGGTTACCCAAACAGCAAGTAAATTGTATTTAGTCGGCGGAATCAGTGAAGATGTGATGAATACTGATGTCAGCTTACTACAAATGGAAAACGCCGGAATTGACCAGGGCTTCGAAGATTTAAGAAAATTAAGGTCTTTCGCGGTAAAGCTGGGGGCGGGATTGGGCCATTACTGGGTTTCTGATAGTCGATTTTTTGTTGGTGGCTTATTTGATGCCCTCGCCAGTTATGCCAATTACAAGTTTGAAAGCACAACCGGTGATTCGACCTTAAGCGATTCCACCATGAGCTTCAATGTGAAAATTGGTCTTGGTTACAGCGGCGAAAAATACAAGTCCGGTCTCAGTCTATCAACTGACATCACCAACCTTAAAACGCCAGGAAGGGGCCTTTTGAGCCCCTCTTCGAACCGGATTTTAGTTTACTTCAGATGGCTAGCTGATTTCTAATCTTAGCAAACTACTTCGCCCAAGACAGGCACGTGTAATTTACAGAATAACTGCCAACCGTATTTGGGGGCACCACAAATCGCACAACGTCGTTATCCAAAACGTAAATACTTTTATCAACGATAGAAGTGGAACCATTAACTGTTAGACTAATACTAATATCAACTTGCCCGTCACCGGCCTCATCTACAGGTGCACATTCCAACTGAATCTGCGAAACTTTGGTTAATATTGCATTACCGAAATTGTTCATCTGAGCTGCATAGTTACTACTACAGATGCTTTCATTGATACCGCCGGTATCGCGTGAAACGTTCATGTAAGTGGTGCCCATGTAGCCACCTTGTTGCTCGCAGGCGGTGGTTGTTACAACACTTGAGTGATTCAAGTAGGCTTTGTCTGCACCCAAACGATCGTACAAACCTAATACGGAACCGCTGTTATTACCATTTAGGAAAATATCTGAAGTCGTATATAAAGTATTACCCTCGGTAATTTCATCTCGGTGATCTACGATAATCGTAACCAGCACTGCATCAGGACGGTAGAAGTCTTTTTCTTTAGTCGTTGAAACTTTGGTTTTATCAATAAACTGGTGCATCGCTGTTAAAGCTTTATCTTTGTTTGCATTTTGTGACTGGTTGGTTCCAACGTTCAAGCGGGCCTTGAACCAAGTATCAATCTGCGTGGAAGTTCCTGAGTTAGGTGTCAGGTAATAGGCGTTGTTACCGAATCTTAATATATTACCGCTTGAGCCTTCGTTTTCACCGCTGAAGTCAGTTGTTGTAATGGCCAGGCGCCAGTTCAAGCCGCTGAGATTCGACATAAAACCACTAAATGCATTGCCGATTTTAGTTAGCACTGGGCCCATTGACTGGTCATTACCGATCAAGAATAAAATATCGACATCTTTTTTAATTATCTGAGAGACACTGAATGCAGTCGTATGGCCTTGGAACATTTGCGCCGCTACCCAAGAAATTTTTGCGGTCGCCACCTGATTCAAGTTATCTGAAATAGAAATGTCAAAGTCATACTGAGCGGCAATATCATTTAAAATGTCCAGATCCACACCGGGGCCACATGGCAACGCCGTTTTAACTCCGGCCTTTGTAATTGAACAAGCGAGGCTTCCAATTTTGATGCCGGATCCCACATCATTTACTGTGAAGTTTATAATCGAATGAGAACCGGTTGCCACGTTGTCAGCCGGTTTTTTAATAATACTTATTGTTGGCGCCAATAGATCTATATAAATAGATTCTGAAGGCACGACCAAGGATTTATTGCCGGCCATATCAAGCGCATATATCGTTACAAAGTGCGCGCCATTATTCAGATTCAATAACTGCAGCGGCAACGAAGGAAACTGAGTATACGTGTTTAAACCATCTAACTGATAATAGTATTTTAAAACGTTCGCAGTCTCCTTGTTGTTATCTGTAATCTGAGCATTAATGTTTTGATTCTTGTTACTTGAGTAATCCGCCAATGCCGGAATTACAACAACAGGTGCCGTAAAATCACTCCAGAACGAATAGTTAACCGGATCACTCATATTGCCGGCCTTATCTACAGCCACCACTTGGACCGAGTGATTAGTTTCTGTTAATCCTGACATGACATAGTTGTTCAGAAGACTTTTTTGTTTGGAAGCTCCATCAATTGTAAATTCAATCGAATCAAGATTGTCTTCCGCAGGTGCTAATAATCCTACCTGAACTTCTTCAGAAGAATTTAAGCTGAATGCTTGAGGTTTTTTAGTGAAACCTATAACTGGTTTTTTGTTATCGAACTTCCAGGTATGTGATTTTTCACCGACCATACCTAAGCTATCTATCCCGCGAACTGAAAAAGTATTTGATCCATAAAGAACATTCGCACCGGCCAGATCCACAGGAGAGGTACACGAAGCAAATGCAGCACCATTTAAAGAACATTCAAACTTTGTAAGAGCAACTTTAAACTGGTCTACTCCGGAAAATTCAAAACTTCCTTTAGTATTGTCGTAATCTTTAGGAGTTTTTGTGAAAATAACACTCGGCAATTTTGTTCCGACTGTCCAGCTGTACGTATAGGTATCTGATTTATTGCCGGCCTTATCGAAAGCTTCGATTGAAATTTTGTTGATACCTTCACCGACAGTTACATTAAAGGTCAAACCGACATCCACATAGGCACCGTCATTGAGTGAACGTCTATATTTAATATCCGCAGGAGCAGTAAAATTATCCGAACCCACTATACGGAAACTTCCGGCTATATCTTTCGAGGTAACGCCTGGTTTATCCGGCACCGAAAATGTCGGTGGCGTTTTATCATAAAGCCATGAAACATTTAATGGAGCCGATTTATTACCGGCTTTATCCTGAGCGTAAAAAATGACGTTTCGTTGCCCTTCAACAGAGTTACTGACCATCACAGCATTTCCACAAGTAGCAACATCCAGCGGGCAGATAATCTGCTCTACACCTGAACCTGCGTCAGAAGCGCTTAAGGCAATATTTACGCCTGCTACATTTGTAATTGCGGCAACACTGCCCATCTGCGCAAGTGCAGGAGCAATATCATCATGAACGATTGAATCGGAAGTACATCCTGACTCTGTATAATCTGTTTTAAATTTAACGTAGACGGAAGATTCTTTGTTTTTTGAACCGAGCACCCAGGGAATTTCAGGAGAGTAAGACTGCCATTCACCACCTCCCGCACAGGTCGGATCGTTGGTAACATACATCCACATCGGCTTTTCGAGATTCATTTGAACACGAACACTGGCATTGTTCGTATAAAGTGCATCATCGTTGATTGTGATAGTTCTTGCGCTGAGCGATGCCTGTTCAAGCATTTCCACATTCGAGTCTGCAAATTTAGACTTAGAGCAGTTTTGAAACAGCGTTAAGCCCAACCCCGTCATGGCGAGAATAGCTAATACATTTACGAACCGCATACAGTTCCCCCATGTTTAGTATCGGCTAAAGCGGATTCCTATGTTAATTCAATCAGAGAGTCTCTCAAAATAGAGCAACTAGGTGTTTCATTGCGAGATAGTACCGGTTCTACTTATTTTGGAAGCTTAACAGTTACGGAAGTGCCAGGCCCATTTTGATTCGGACTGACAACCACGATACTGCCGCTATGAAGTTCGATAACCTCTTTTACGAAGCTAAGTCCAAGGCCGGAACTCTTCTTTTTAGTGTCAGGTCTTTCTAACGAATAGAATTTTTCAAAAACTCTATCAATTGCAAAAGGTGGAATACCCGCACCTGAATCCTTTACCTGCACGATAACCTGTGAGTCCGCATTAGAAACCTGCAGCTCGATAACCGCGCCAGGGGCTGAGAATTCTATGGAATTCTGAATCAGGTTTCTGAATGACTGAAACAAAAGAAGCCGGTCCCCGGTTACAGTACAAGGTTCTGCGGATCCCGAGACTCTGATTTCAATATTTTTTGGCCGCCATAATCCCAGTAGTGCCTCTTTAGCTTCGTTAAGGATTTCCACCATATCGAAGCGTTCCGCACCTTCCAGCCGCGTTCTCGCTTCAATGGCCGCGATCTTTAACAGCTGTTCTAACAGCGCATGAGACCGGTTAGCTTCTTCAATAATATTATTTATAAATTTTTTCTGCTGTTGTGGATCCATCTCTTCAAGGCAAAGTTCGGCCGCCCCTTTGATGGCTGTTAAAGGACTTTTCAATTCATGAGTCAGGGCTTGTGTGTACTTTTCAACTGTCTTTTTGCCTTCAAGAGAAATTCTCATTTTTTCAAAGGCATCACTGAGATGTTTAACTTATTTAATTTTGGAATGCGGCAGTTCTCCCCGATGCCCTTCAGAAATTTCAAGAGCATACTTTCTTAATTTTTCCAGCGGTAAGGTGATCCACAGCAAAATCAGGCCGCCAATTAATCCGAGAGCCACAACTGAAAACAAACCGCCCAAAAACATTTTATTCAAGGCTCTGTCTAAAAAAATCAAGACACTTCCTTCTTCTTTATAGACGGTGGCGACTCCGGCAATTTTTCCTTCGACCTTTACGGGCGCTGCTATAAAATAGACTGAACTGCGCGGGTCTTCTGCCACCAAATGCGTAGACCGCACACCATATTCACCTTTTAGAGTTTTATAAACATCATTCCACTTTGAAAAATCCTGGCCAATCAGCTCAGGCCGGCTTGCGGCCAAGACGATGCCATTTTTATCTGTGACATAAAATTCCAGTGTGGTGCCTTGTTTAACAAAATCAAAAATCTTAGCTTCAATTTTGTGACTACGATACTGCGCGAATAAATCGGTTAATGATTTCAGTCCGTCCGGAGACATCCGGTGGTTTTCAAGATGGGCAGAAAGCAAATGAGCGTAATCTACTAAAATTTCTTCAACGACCTGACCGTAACTATTGCGGAGCTCGCCCTGTATCCATCTGGCAATGCCGAAAAAACCGGTCAGCACAATCAAACACAACGTCAGAAATAGGCGGCGACGCAGGCTCACTCGCCGTCCTTGATGGAATAACCGACTCCCCGATGGGTTTGAATGATTTCTTCGTCTGAAATTTTTTTCAATTTAGAACGAATCACCTTAATATGTGTGTCAATGGTGCGTTCTAAGCTCATGTCCGGCTCGTGCCAGACTTTATCCATAATCTGCGCCCTGGAATAAACATGACCGGGATGTTCCAGTAAAAATTTTAAGATTCCGAATTCATAACGTCTTAGTTCCAGATCCACATTGTGAAATTTGATTTGAAAACGCTCTTCAAGAATTTCGAAACTTCTAATTTTTTTAGACTCTTGAACATCAATAGCGGCGCCGTATCTTCTAAAAAACGCCCGGATTCGGGCCGTAACTTCACGGGGACTAAATGGTTTTGTAATGTAGTCGTCGGCCCCAAGCTCAAGCCCAAGAATTTTATCAACCTCATCCGCCCGCGCCGTTAAAAAAAATACAGGTATGTTACTTTCGGCTCTGATTTCTTTACAGACATCAAAGCCGCTTTTGTCTGGCAACCCAACATCCAGAATAACGATGTCAAAATTTCCGTTTTTGAATTTTTGTAGACCTTCTTGCGCAGTCAATGCGTGTTCACACACAATGCCTTCAGTCTTAAGCGCATACTTCAGGTTCTCTGCAATGTTATTTTCATCTTCAAAAAGCAGAACTTTTGGCATCATACGTCACTCATTCTAATCTAAAGGTACCGGAATACCAGTCCAGACGCCTTGTGACCGACATAAAAATCGCCAGCGCGGCGAATAACCCGATCGAACCGATAAGAAAGGCCTTTTCTTCCAGGCCAAGCAGCAAGTAAAAGAACCCGCTTAGAATCAACTGTTCTGCCAGCAACATCATTACGAATTTCTTCTGCTTTAAAAAACCGCCGGCATAAAAAACGATCAGCCCGGCAACGGCTACGCTAGAGATTCCGTAGGCCACATCAAACCCGGTCGTTTCCGAAATAGCCAAAAGCAAAAGATAAAAAACACTGATACTGATGCCGATAAGTCCGTACTGAAACGGATGGATTTTTGACTTACTTGTAAATTCAACTATGAACATCAGCAAAAAAGTCAGCGCAACAAACAGCTCTCCGTACTTTACGGCTCGCTCTACTTTTGCATAATCAGTTGAAATCCATAAATGACTAAGGCCGATCGTTTTAGTTTCACGCGAAGATGATTCCCATTTAGGAACCGACTGCATCGCCCATGTGGCCTCGAATCCAGTCTGCAAAATGTTAGTCTCATCCGGCAATGCCTGCTCTGTAAATTTCGGTTTGCCCCAGTTTCCGGTCATCTTAATGTTTTCATTGTCTGCACTGGATTCATACTTCACGGGCCCCGTACCACGTGACGTCACTTCAATTTCCAGTTCGTTCGTATAAATATTTTTATTAGTCAGTTCGGTTACTGGAAGCCGAAGTCCGTAATCGTCCACTTTAACATTCAGCTCTTTTCCGGTTGCAACTTCCCGCACACGGAAGCTCTGAATTGAAGTAACAGGGTTTACCGCGATCGTTAAATGACCTGAATCCGGTATTTTCATTGCAGGAGAATCCAACGGGGCCACAAATTTCACCTTTGTATTAAATGTCGCTGCATAAACCGGAACTTTAAATATCCCGCGCTTTTTTTCTTTACTATCAACTGAAATAAGGGTTTCGCTATGAGAAGCATAAATTGTTTTTTCTGCTCCTGACCAGACCGGCGACCCGAAAATCACGTCATTCCCCCAGCCTTTGGCCACTTCACTTTGCGCCTCGGCTTCATACTTCTTTCTATCGCCGATTTGGCTATCCACCATCGCCAGTGGAATCATTAAAATCACGGTCATAAAAAGCACGATTAGTACTTTGATACTTACCGCATTTGACGTGATCATTCCTAAAATAGTTCTGTTTTCGTTTTCCATAATATCCTCCATACCTAAATCATCGGGGAGGATTAAGATCTCTGTTTGAACCTAATGTGAACTTTGTGTGAAAAAGCTTCCGAATTCAACGGACTTTAGTAATACCACGAATAGGCAAGGCCGATTTCAGTATTATTTTCCAGATCGCCCCAGGATTTGGCTACTATTCCTCTTAACTTTGAAGTTTCATTTATTTTGTATACGGCAACTGCCGAGGCAGAAGTAAAGTATTGAGAAAATCCGAAATCCTGCTGACGCTTTCCTGCGGCGGCGTAAAATCTGGTATCCCATTTTTCGCTGAGTATTTTTCTTAAACTGGCCATGTAAGCGACAAGATCCGACTGTTCTGTATCTGCATACACAGTAGCGCTGACATAATCGTCTGCCATTAAGTGTGCCACGGTTAGCATCACTACTTTTGAATTCGGGAAAGCAGAATAAGTTGCATATTCATATCCAATTCCGAATTCATTCGAACCAGTCGGAATAAAATGCATATAACTCAACTTGCTAAATGGTCTTAAGTTATCATTTTCAGAAACCTGAGCACTAAAGTCAGCGTATGAATTTTCAAATCTGGCAAAAATGCCAGAAGTAAACGTCTTATTTTCCAGCGTAACACCGTTTAAATAAGTACCCGACAGAATATTGAGACCCACATTCCATTGTTGCAACCAGCCTTCTTTATACTCTTTAAAAAAAGTGAGCGCGGTATCGTAGCCCTGATAAAGGTTTTCCTTTTCTTCATAAATTGAGTTCAATCTGAAGTGATCTGCATGGGCCATCGCCGAACAAAATAGAATGAGAAGAGATGAAAATAAAAATTTCATTAAAATGGTTTCCTCACTTACCTAGCTACCATTAAAAACCTCGGTTTGCAGACTTAACAACCGTAACCCCACATTGACGGGATTTATTATATAAAAAATACAAAGTCCGTACCGTGCGGGCGGCTTTTGCGGTACAAAATAACTTCAATTTTCAGGGGGAATTCATGAAACTCAGTTTTGCCATACTGTTCTTTTTAAGTTCGTTAAGTTTCGCCGGTCCGATGCAAACTATCGGTACCGTTGCAGAGTTCGAATCCTACTTGAACGAAGCGCACTTCAACGGCGTGCTGCTGGTTACAAAAAACAATGAAGTCCTTTTCAAAAAAGCCTTCGGCGTAAAAGATTTTGTCAGCAATACTCCGTTAAGCACCAATGACAAATTCCAGATCGGCTCTGTTACAAAGCAGTTCGTTGCCGCTTCAATTTTAAAACTTCAGGAAGAGAATAAACTTTCGCTGGAAGATGATGTTACAAAGTACTTGCCTGAAAGCCCGATTTTTAAAGGAATAAAAATCCGCGACGTACTTAATCATACATCCGGCATTGCTAATTACACGGACCAGGATGGGTTTTGGCAACACCTTCCTCAGGACCGCTCACCTAGTCTAACAGATCTTATCAATGCTATTGCTTTGTATCCGTTTGATTTCGCCCCGACGACAAAATGGAACTATTCTAATTCGGGTTATATCGTTGCGGGCCGCATAGTTGAAGTTGTCAGCGGAGAAAGTTGGGACAGTTTTATTAGGTCCCACTTTTTAGTTCCTTTACAAATGACCGATACCGGATACGTTGAAAGCTTTAAAGATGTTTCAGATGTGGTTGGCCATGTCGACCGTGGTCAGGGGCCTGTTCCGTTCGAACTTAATTTATCATGGGCAGCAGCTGCCGGCGGTCTCTATTCGACATTGGATGACTTGGCTAAGTGGGTTACAATTTACGATACGTCCGCGCTGTTGAGTGAGAATTCAAAAACCCAAATGCAAACTCCGTTTTTGAACAACTATGCTCTGGGAATCAATGTTGTGAACTCCAACGGTGAAACTAAAATAACTCACGGTGGCCGTACTCCAGGATTTACTACCAAATTAACTTACTTAAAAAAATCAAAAATGAAAGTTGTTAAGTTCGACAATACAGACGGCGGAATTATTGAGCCTGAAGCTATTGCTCTTAATTATTTCAACAAAGGTACGGCAGAAGTGCCTAAACTAAAACCCTACCCGGTCGATAAAGCAACGTTTTCGGAATACACCGGATTTTTCAAAGCCGAGACCCTCGGCTTTAATGTTTTTATTAAAGATAATGAACTTTATCTTCAGCCCGATGACGGCCAACCTCCTTATAAACTGGTGGCTAATGATAAAGATAGTTTTAGGCTATTAAGCATTGCAGGAGAAGAATTCGTTAGAGACGAAGCGGGCCAAGTTATCGCGATCAGACACTACCAAGGCGGAGGCAGCAGCGAATTTAAAAAGCAGGCGCAGCCTGAAACCTCTTCCGTTTTGAAAGCAAGAAGTGTATTACAGGGAATCTTAAACTAAATATTTAGGCTTCTGCTATATTCAGATCGTTATTTTCTAGTTACCAGCCAGCACAATGAGCCTGCGGTTACGTACATAACAATACTGTATAATGCCGCAGGAACCGCATACATCCCCCCGCCAAGAACAGTCATCGCAACAAATAATGCAAGTGTTCCGTTGTGAATCCCGATCTCTAAAGAGACAGCAATGGCCTGCTTTCTTTCAATTCCGAAAATCACCGGTACAAAGTAACCGACCAGCAGGCTGATTAAATTAAAAAGTAAAACGGCAATTCCCACTTCAGGAATGTAACCGAGAATATTACGTCCTTCTGAAACAATTGCGGCAACAATGATAATGATCAACACCAGCATTGAAAAAATTCGGATTGGCCGGTCTGACTTTTCAGCCAAGGCCGGTTTTATTTTTTTTACCCACATTCCAATTGCAGCAGGCACTAAAACAATAAAGAACACCTCAATGATTTTTTTGGGCTGCAATTCAATGGCTTGATCTTGCCCCGCAAAAGCCATGATGGAAAGCCCGGTGAACAGCGGTAAAAGCACAGCCGAAATAGCACTGTTAATTGCGGTTAATGTCAAATTCAGGGCCACATCACCGTGAGACAAATGTGAAAACACATTCGATGTAACGCCACCGGGACTTGCGGCCAGAACCATAAGCCCTATCGCAAACTCAGCCCGCAGACCAAACACTTTACAAAGTCCGTAGGCAACAAGAGGCAAAAGCAAAAGCTGACAACTTAACCCGACTGCGATTGGCTTTGGATACTTTACCACTCTCCTGAAATCTTCAACAGTCAGGGTTAGCCCCAGGCCGAACATGATAATAATCAAAGCAATAGGCAATGCGGTTGTCGTAATAAATTGAAAGCTCATCTACCCTCCCGAAAACTAAAGCTTAACAGATTCACCGGGTAAAAAAACTAATAATTTATGATTATTGTTATCAAGCTAAGGCTTCGCCCCTTGAGCCAGCCAGCCCATCAATAGATTTTTTTGCTCTTTGGTTAAAGTTAAACCCATATCCGGAGGAGGCATTCGCCCCTCTGTAACCGCAGCTTCAATTTTTACTTTGGATTCAAAAATACTGTCGTAAGTTTCTAAATTTATTCCACCCATATTGCCGGCATCTGCTGAGTGACACCCTGTACAGGTGACTTGAAAAACCTTTTCCATCACTGTCGCAAATGGAATTTCTTCAGGTGTTGGGACAGTTGGTGGGTTTGGTGGAATACTGCCAGCGTGTTCCTTCGCGCCGGCATCGATCCACTTATTTAAAAGCTGAACTTGTAACTGATTCAGCGGCTTTCCGGGTGGCATAAGCCCTCCGGCCACCTCCAGTTTTATACGGGGCACATGCTTAAAAACACTTTCGTAGGTCTCAAGATTGACCCCGCCGGAGGCCCCACCGGTTTTATGGCAACCTACACAAGAAGGTATAAAAACAAATTTGCTGACCGCTCTGAAATCAAGATCTTCTGCCTTTAACTGGGTTTCAGGCGGATCCAAAACCATGGGTTGCTGGTCGCGACTGATATTACAGCCGGAAGCCATCATGAAGAACAAAAATAGAAATTTGAATTTCATAAATGCTCCCGGGTTCAAGAGGTAACAAAATCAATTCAGAACAATGTGATGCCAAACGCCGCCAAGGCCGTTGCCAAGGCTGTCACCTATTTTACGATCCAGCATGTAGGTGTAGACAGGGCGTCCCTGAAACGTGAGCTGCAATTTTTTATTGGGGCGAGCTACCGTAGAAAACGGGGCCTGCAAGGACGCGGCTTCAGCTGCGCTTACAATATAAGGCGGCCACACTTCAGCGCAATCGCCTACGCATTTTGAGGAATTTGAACTTTGATCGACGTCAAACACATACAAAGTTCTTTCGAAACTGTCGGCCAACAGATTAGCGCGGTCAAC
The DNA here is from genome assembly GCA_025449725.1 of Pseudobdellovibrio sp. Lineage (GTDB taxonomy): Bacteria > Bdellovibrionota > Bdellovibrionia > Bdellovibrionales > Bdellovibrionaceae > Pseudobdellovibrio. The sequence goes on along the minus strand of JANWIU010000042.1, from coordinate 85 downwards.
GCTGGTGACTATTGTTGTTAGTGATGTGCCCGTTTGTGCGCCTGCGTTCAGGGTCAGTAAAGTAATCAGTATAATAAAAGCTTTC